>JANOAQ010000187.1:0-13522 GCA_031411195.1 Burkholderiaceae bacterium
GAAGGCGCTGAAATCCTGCTGGCCCTGGTGCACGAGCAGCCGGGCCTGGCCAGTGTGGTGGTGCTGGCCGGCCATGTCGACCTGGGCACCGGCATCCGCACCGCCTATGCCCAGATCGTGGCCGAAGAGCTGGATTGGCCGCTGGACCAGGTGCACGTGGTGCTGGGCGACACCGGCCGGGCGCCCAACCAAGGCCCCACCATTGCCAGCACGTCGATCCAGATCCACGCGCAGCCGCTGCGCGCGGCCGCCGCGCAGGCCAGGCACTGGCTGATTGCCCAGGCGGCGCAGCGCTGGGGCGTGGCGGCCGAATCACTGCGCACCGTTGCTGGCCAGGTGCAAGGGCCGGCCAGTCAGGCCTTGCCAGCCGCCGACTTGCTGGCCAATGCCCATGCCGAACTGATGCTGGACTTGGCCACGCCGACCAAGCCCGTGGCCCACTACACCGTGGTGGGCCAGTCGGTGCCGCGCAGCGACCTGCCGGCAAAGGCCACGGGCGAGTTTGTCTACGTGCACGATGTGCGGCGCCCAGGCATGCTGCATGGCCGGGTGGTACGCCCACTCTATGCGGGGCTGGACGCCGGGCCGTTTGTCGGCACCAGCCTGCTGGCGGTGGACGAGGCGTCGATCGCCCACTTGCCCGGCATCGAGAAGCTCGTCGTCATCGGTGATTTCATCGGCATCGTCGCCCAGCGTGAAGCGCAAGCCGAAGCTGCCATGCATGCGCTGCGTGTGCAGTGGTCACCGCACACCCCGATGGCCGCAACCGCGCCACTGGATGACCTGGCCCAGGCGATTAGCGCCCACCCCAGCACGCCCCGGGTGGTGGCCGAGCAAGGCGCGGTGGACGAGGCCCTGGCCGTTGCCGCCCAGCGCCTGGACCGCAGCTATGTGTGGCCCTACCAGCTGCATGCGTCGATCGGCCCCAGCTGCGCGGTGGCCGAGTGGCACGGGGGCACCCACGGCCCAGGGCAGGGCACCGGCGCCACGGTCTGGGCCGGCACGCAGAACCCGCATGTGCTGCGTGCCGATCTGGCCAAGCTCACCGGGCTGCCCGACACCGCCATCGACGTGGTGCGGCTCGAAGCCTCGGGCTGCTACGGCCGTAACGGCGCCGATGACGTGGCCGCCGATGCCCTGCTGCTGGCGCGGGCCGTGGGCGCGCCGGTGCGGGTGCAGTTGACGCGTGAGCAGGAACACGCCTGGGAGCCCAAGGGCGCCGCCCAGCTGATGCGCGTGCGCGGCGGGCTCGATTCGGCGGGCGCGCCGCTGGCCTACGACTTCGACACCAGCTACCCCAGCAACGGCGCGCCAACGCTGGCCTTGCTGCTCACCGGCACGGTGCCCGCCGTGGCCCAGGCCTTCGAGATGGGCGACCGCACGGCGGTTCCGCCTTATGGCTACGCCCATCAACGCATCACCGTCAACGACATGGCGCCCATCCTGCGCGCCAGCTGGCTTCGCGGCGTGTCGGCCCTGCCCAACTCGTTTGCGCACGAGAGCTATGTCGATGAGCTGGCCACGGCCGCCGGCGTCGACCCGGTCGAATACCGTTTACGCCACTTGTCGGACGAGCGCGCGGCCGAGCTGGTGCGCGCCACCGCCGACAAGGCCGGCTGGCGCCCGCACACGGTGCCGCAGCAGCAGGCTGCCCAAGGCCCGGGTGGTGAATGGCTGCGGGGCCAGGGCTTTGCGTATGCCCGCTACATCCACAGCAAGTTTCCAGGCTTTGGCGCAGCCTGGGCAGCCTGGGTGGCCGATGTGCAGGTCAACAAGGTCACCGGCGAAGTGCATGTCAGCCGCGTGGTGGT
Organism: Burkholderiaceae bacterium; assembly: GCA_031411195.1. GTDB lineage: Bacteria > Pseudomonadota > Gammaproteobacteria > Burkholderiales > Burkholderiaceae_C > Pseudaquabacterium. The sequence continues at coordinate 1,812 of JANOAQ010000187.1, forward strand.
GGGCCACGACGCGGGCCTGATGATCAATCCCAAGGGGGTCGAGCAGCAGGTGCACGGCAATGTGCTGCAGACCACCAGCCGCGCGCTCAAGGAGCGGGTGCAGATCGACCCCACTACCCGCACGGTGGCCAGCCGTGAATGGGGCAGCTACCCCATCCTCAGCTTCCGCGAGGTGCCGGTGGTCGAGGTGCTGCTGATGCCGCGCCCCGGCGAGGCACCGCTGGGGGTGGGTGAATCGGCCTCCGTACCCGGCACGGCGGCCATTGCCAATGCCATCTTCGACGCCACCGGCGTGCGCTTTCGCAACCCGCCTTTCACGCCCGAGCTGGTGCGCGCGGCGATCAATCCCTTGCCAGCCCCGTCGCCCGCGCCGCCGGCGCCGGCCGAGGTGGTGCAAGCCGCCGTGGCTGACCCGCAGCGCCGCCGCAAGCCGTTGTGGGCGGTGCTGGCCGCTGTGGCCACCGGCCTGATCGGTGCGGCAGCGGGCCTGGCAGGCTGGCGGCCGGCCATCGCGCCGGTGCTGGCCAATCCGGCGGGGGTGTACAGCGCAGCGGTGATCGAGCGCGGCCGGCAGTTGGCGGCCATCGGCAACTGCGTGGCCTGCCACACCATCGAGGGCGGTACACCGCTGGCCGGCGGCCGGCCGATGCACACGCCCTTCGGCACGGTCTACAGCACCAACCTCACGCCCGATGCAGCCAGCGGCATCGGCACCTGGAGCTTCAGCGCCTTCCAGCGGGCGATGCGCGAGGGCGTGTCGCGCGACGGCCACCGCCTGTACCCCGCCTTCCCATTCACCGCCTTCACCCAGGCCAGCGACGACGAGCTGACGGCGCTCTACGCCTGGCTGATGAGCCAGCCGGCGGTGCAGCAGGTGGTGCCTGAAACGCGCCTGGCCTTCCCCTTCAATCTGCGCCCGCTGATGGGACTTTGGAACGCGCTTTACCTGCAGCCGGGGCCGGTGCCGCTGCAGCCCACCCGCAGCGCTGAATGGAACAAGGGTGCTGCCCTGGTCAACGGCCTGGGCCACTGCACGGCCTGCCACACCCCGCGCGACGCACGCGGTGGCGAGCTGAACAGCATCGCCTACCTGGCAGGCGCCGTGGTCGACGGCTGGCAGGCGCCACCGCTGGGCGCCCTGGCACGCGGCCCGGTGCCCTGGACCGAAGCGGCCCTGGTGCAGTACCTGCAGCGCGGCCACCATGCCGAGCATGGCATCGCCGGTGGTTCGATGGCGCCAGTGGTGAGTGCCCTGGCCCAGGCACCGCTGGCCGATGTGCAGGCCATGGCGCACTATCTGGTGTCGCTGCAGCCCGCAGCGGCGCAGGGGGATGGCCAGGCGATGGCTGCCCAGGCTGTGGTAGCCCACACGGCCCGCACCCACACGGCGCCGCTCGGCCCGGCGCAGCGCATGTTCGAATCGGCCTGCGGCGCCTGCCACCACGACGGTGACGGCCCACAGCTGCTGGGCCTGAACCACCCGCTGGCCCTCAATTCGACCTTGCACGCCGACCGGCCCGACAACCTCATCCGCACCATCCTGCAGGGCATCCAGCAACCCGCTTTTGCAGAGATCGGCCACATGCCTGCCTTCGGCCACGCGCTGGACGATCGCCAGATCGCCGAGCTGGCCGCCTGGATGCGCCAACGTTTTGCGCCGCAGCGGCTGGCCTGGGGCGATCTGCCGGCCGCCGTGGCCAGGCTGCGAACGGCGCCTTGACGCTGGCGACATGACACCGCCATGACGCCTTCCCGCCGAGGCCTGTGGCTGGGGGTTGCCGCCATGGCCATGTTCGGCATGACCTTGCCGATGACCCAGCTGGCCACCGGCACCGCTGCGGCGCCGCACTTCTCGCCGATGTTCGTCACCTGCGCGCGGGCAGTGGTGGCGGCTCTCTTGTCGGCGCTGTGGCTGTGGCACGCACGCGCGCCCTGGCCCACCCGGGGCCAATGGGTTCTGCTGGCCACCGCGGCGGCGGGCATTGCGCTGGCCTACCCCCTGGCACTGGCCTGGGCCCTGCGCACCGAGACCAGCCAACACGCGGCCGTCATCACCGCGCTGGCACCGCTGGCCACGTCGGCGGTGGCGGCAGGGGTGCTGCGCCAACGGGTGAGCGGCGGCTTCTGGGCCTGCGCTGCGGCCGGTTGTGCGCTGGTGGTGGCCTTCAGCCTTTGGCGGGCGCAGCAGGCGGGACTGGGCTGGCGGCCCTCGCCGGCCGATGCCTGGCTGGCGCTGGGGGTGCTGGGTGCGTCCATCGGCTATGTGGCCGGTGCCCGCATCACGCCGGCCCTGGGCGCCGAGCGGGTGATCTGCTGGGTCACGCTCACCGCCTTGCCTGTCACCTTGCCGGGCGCCCTGGTCACCTGGGGCGATCAACCCGCGCTGGCCACCGTGCCGGCCAGTGCCTGGCTGGGCTTTGCCTATGTCAGCCTGTTCTCGATGTGGATGGCGTTTTTTGCCTGGTATCGCGCCCTGGCCCAGGGCGATGCGGTGCGGGTGAGTCAACTGCAGTTGTTGCAGCCGTTTTTTGCCATGGCCTTTGCTTGGCCCATCCATGGCCAGCCGGTGGCGCTGTCCAGCGTGGCCTTCGGGGCGGCGGTGGTGGGCACGGTGGCGCTGGGCCGTCGCCTGTCGGCGCGCTGATCAGCGCAGCCAGGCCAGCGCACCCAGCGCTGCAGGCAAGCCCACCATCGCCAGCAGCGTGGACACCGTGACCAGCCCCGCCACATAGCCCCCATTGCCGCCCATGCGCGCAGCCAGCACGTAGGCGCTGGCGGCGGTGGGCATGGCCGAAAAGGCCACGATCACCGCTTGCTGGCCTGGAGGCAGGCGCAGCGCGATGGCCAAGGTGATGCCCACCACCGGCAACGCCAGGTGGCGGATGGCCATCAGGCCAGCGGCCAACCACGGCCCGTCGCGCAAGGCGCCAAAGCGCAGGCCGGCGCCCACGGCCATCAAGCCCAGGGGCAGGGCGGCTGCGCCGATGCGGCCCAGCGTGATGGATGCCAACTCGGGCAACTGCAGGCCAGCCAGATTGCCCACCAGGCCCGCCACGGTGCCACGATCAACGGGTTTTTCGCCAGTTCCTTGAAGTAACCATGGCCGCCTTGGCGTGCCAGCGGCCACACTGCGGCCACATTGGCGATCGGCACGCACATCGCCATCAGCAGGGCCTGCCAGGCCAGGCCCTGGGCGCCGGCCAGGCGCTCGGACAGGGCCAGCGCCACATAGCTGTTGAATCGAAAGGCCGTCTGCGCACCGCTGGCATGCAGCAGCGGATCGACCCCCGGTGCCTTGGCCAAGGCGTAGGCCAACACGATGCCCGTGCCCACAATCGCCAGGCCCACACCGCCCACCGAGGCCATGTCGTCCAGCCGCATGGGGCTGCGCAGGATGGCGTTGAACAGCAGGCAGGGAAACAGCAGAAAGTAGACCAGCTTCTCGGCGCTGTCCCAGACCGGGCGGTCCAGCGCGGTGGTGCGGCAGATCACATAGCCCAGCGCGATCAAGGCGAAGTCGGGCAAGAGCAGCAGGATGTCGGGCATGGGCAGCAGTGTGCCAGCCTCATCTCCAGCGCCGCCGCCATCGCCGACCGCCATCGCCGCCGCATCCGTGGCCTGGGTCAGCCAACGGGCGCCCTGGCGCGTTGAGCATGGATGCCCCACCATTTCGCCAAGTTCTTCCGCGCCTGCGGCCGCCCCTTGCTTGCCTGGTTTCTGGGCCTGAGCATGGGCCTGAGCCTGCTGGCCGCAGCGCCGGCCGCCCTGGCTGCGCCGCAAAATCCGATCGCCGGTGTGCGCTTCGATGCCCAGGCCGATCTGGCCGGGCAGGCGTTGCAGCTCAATGGCACCGGTCTGCGAGCCGTGGCCTGGCTCAAGGGCTATGCCGCCGGCCTCTACCTCGGCCAGCCAGCGGCCAGCACCGAGGCCGTTCTGGCGCAGTCTGGCGCCAAGCGCCTGCAGATGCGCATGCTGGTCGAGGTGCCGACGGCCGAGTTCGTCAAGGCCTTCCACAAGGGCGTGGAGCGCAATACGCCAGCGGGACTGCAGGCGGGCCTGGCCGAGCGCATGGCGCAGTTCGACGCTCTGATCCAGCCCTTGGGCAAGGTGCGCAAGGGTGACCTGGTCAACCTGGACTTGCTGCCGGGCCAGGGCATGCAGATGTCGCTCAACGGCAAGCCCCTGGGCGCGGCCATTCCGGGCGACGACTTTTATGCCGCGCTGCTGCGCATCTTCCTGGGCGACAAGCCGGTGGACGACAGCCTGAAGGCCGGCCTGCTGGGCCGTCGGGTCTAAAAGCACGGTTCAGTTTCCCCCGGGCGCCTGCGGGCACAATACTTTTCATCCTTTCTGGTCTCACCTGGAGAAGTGCCCATGTTTCAGCTCAAGCCCCTGATCACAGGTTCGATCCTGTGCCTGGCCATGGCCGCCGCACCCCTGGCCGCACAGGCGCAGGCCTACCCGAGCAAGCCAGTGCGGCTGGTCGTGCCCTTTGCACCGGGCGGCACCACCGACATCGTGGCCCGCGTGATTGCCGAAAAGATCAGCCTGGCCTTGGGCCAACCCATGATCGTGGAGAACAAGGCTGGCGGCGGCGGGTCGGTGGGCGCCACTGAAACGTCCAAGGCCACGCCCGATGGCTACGCACTGGGCATGGCCACGGTGTCGACCACGGCGGCCAACCCGGCCATCAATCCCAAGATTGCCTACAACCCGCTGACCGACTTCACGCCCATCATCAATGTGGCGGCCACGCCCAATGTGATCGCGGTGCACCCGTCGTTTCCGGCGCGTGACTACAAGGGTTTTCTGGCCGAGGTCAAGAAGAACCCGGGCAAGTACAGTTTTGCCAGCAGTGGCACCGGCGGCATCGGCCACCTGCAGATGGAACTGTTCAAGAACCTCTCAGGCACCTTCATCACGCACATTCCCTACCGGGGTGCCGGCCCGGCCCTGAATGACACCGTGGCCGGGCAGGTGCCCATCATCTTCGACAACATGCCCTCGGCGCTGCCTTTCATCAAGGACGGCCGGCTCATCGCCATCGTGGTGGCCGCGCCCCAGCGCCTGTCCCAGTTGCCCAATGTGCCCACCTTCAAGGAAGTGGGGCTGGAGCCCGTCAACCGCATGGCCTACTACGGCATCTATGGCCCCAAGGGGCTGTCCAAGGAAGTGGTCGACCGGGTGCACGAAGCGGTGAAGAAGACCGCCGAATTGCCCGACGTCAAGAAGCGCATCGAAGACACGGGCTCGTTGATCGTGGCCAACAGCCCGGCCGAGTTTGCGGCGCAGATCAAGGCCGAATTCGAGGTCTACAAGAAGGTGGTTGCCGCGCAGAAGCTGGCCCTCGATTGAGACAGCCTGCAACGCGCAGCCATGCCGCTGGATAACACCAGCCCGGCCTTGCCGGCGGCCAGCCGCTCACTGATCAATCGATTTGCCGATGCGCTTTGGATCGAGGACGGGCTGGCCCGGCTGACGCTGGAGGCTTACCGCCGCGACCTCACGCTCTACGCGCACTGGTTGGCCGACACCTCGGGCCGCAGCATCGAGCAAAGCCGCGAAAGCGATCTGCTGGGCTACGTTGCGCACCGCCATTCGCACACACGGGCCACCACCGCCAACCGCCGGTTGACAGTTTTCAAGCGCTTTTTTCGCTGGGCCTTGCGTGAGCATCTGGTGGCCGAAGACGCCACCCTGCGCCTGGGCAGCGCGCGCCAGCCCCTGCGTGTGCCCACGGTGCTGAGCGAAGCCCAGGTCGAAGCCCTGTTGGCCGCACCTGACGTGGCCACGCCGCTGGGCCTGCGCGACCGGGCCATGCTGGAGCTGCTGTACGCCAGCGGCCTGCGCGTGAGCGAACTGGTCGACCTGGCCAGCGTGCGCCTGAGCCTGTCCGATGGCGTTTTGCGCGTCGTGGGCAAGGGCGCCAAGGAGCGCCTGGTGCCCTTTGGCGATGAAGCCCGCGACTGGATTGAGCGTTACCTGGCCGAAAGCCGCGAGGCCATCCTCGGCGGCCAGCGCAGCGATGCGCTGTTCGTCACTGCGCGCGGCGGGTCCATGACGCGCCAGATGTTCTGGATCCTGGTCAAGCGCCATGCGGTGACGGCGAGCATCACCGCACCACTGTCGCCCCACACCCTGCGCCATGCCTTTGCCACCCACCTGCTGAACCACGGCGCTGATCTGCGGGCGGTTCAGTTGCTGCTGGGTCACGCCGACATCGCCACCACCACCATCTACACCCATGTGGCACGCGAACGGCTGCGGGCCCTGCACGCACGCCACCACCCGCGCGGCTGAACCCGGGACCCAACCGACCTGGCGCGCAGATGCACCGGCATCCTGTGGTTCAACCGAATGGCGCGCCGTCCTGCAGCGCGCCATGCTCTCAGGCTGTGATGCTTTCCATTCCAACCACCCCGGAGTCCACTGCATGTTGAATCGCCGCATCTTTTTCGCCCTGGGCACGGTGGCTGCCAGTTTGCTGGCCGCCGCCACTGTCCAGGCCCAGGGCTACCCCACCCGCCCGATCACGCTGGTGGTGCCATTCGCCGCCGGCGGCCCGACCGACGTGGTGGCCCGCACGCTGAGCATTCCCATGGGCAAGGCCCTGGGCCAGACCGTGCTGGTCGAGAACCGGGTGGGCGCCGGTGGCACCCTGGCCGCCGGAGCCGTGGCACGCGCCGCCAATGATGGCTACACCTTTCTCATCCATCACAACGGCATGGCCACTGCGCCGGCCCTGTACCGCAAGCTGACCTACAACCCGCTGACCGATTTCGAATACGTCAGCCAGGTGGTCGATGTGCCCATGACCCTCGTGGCCCGCAAGGATCTGCCGGCCAAGACCTTTCCCGAACTGATCACCTACCTCAAGGCCCAAGGTGACAAGGTCAATCTGGCGCATGCCGGACTGGGCGCTGTGTCGCACCTTTGTGGCATGGTTTTTCGCCAGGCCATCGGCGTGGACCTGACCACCGTGCCCTACAGCGGCACCGGCCCGGCCATGCAGGCGCTGCTGGGCGGCCAGGTCGATCTGATGTGCGACCAGACCACCCAGACGGTGCCGCACATCAAGGCGGGCTCGGTGCGCTTCTACGGCGTGACCACCGCCCAGCGCATCAAGGCACTGCCGGAGGCACCGACCTTGGCCGAACAGGGGCTCAAGGGCTTCGAGGTGATGGTCTGGCATGGCGTGTATGCCCCCAAGGGCACGCCCAAGGAAGCCACTGAAAAGTTCAATGCCGCCTTGCGCACGGCGCTGAAAGACCCCAACTTCACAGCCCGCATGGCTGAACTTGGCGCAGAAATCGTGCCCGAGGCCAAGCTCACACCGGAAGGATTGCGTGCCTGGCTCAAGCAGGAAATTGACCGCTGGGGGCCGGTCATCAAGTCTGCGGGTGTTTACGCCGATTGATCTGCGCCCCCTCGGTCATGGGGGCGTACACCCTGGAAAGGGGGGGGCTGCGGGTCATGGCCCACCCAATGTGGGCGACACTGTCGAGGAATCTGACAACTTTCCATCCTTTCTGGTCCGGTGCCACGCCGTCAACGGGTGCAAGTGCTTGATACATTGACGGTATTCGCAGGCTCACACATTTGGTGTGAATCTTGCTTCCGGTTGGGCTATCTGGCCAGTTGCCCACTGGTTCAACCAAAGTAGTCGACATTCCATGAACTCCCAACACCCCTCGCAGCCGCCCCAACCGACCGAAGCGCCACGGCCGTCCGATCCGGAAACGATGTCGCTGGATGCGCTGCACCGTCGGCGCGCGATGATCAGGGGGCTGGGCAAGACGACAGCGGTGGTCGCTGCGGCCATTCCGATCAAGACGCTTGCCAACGGCACCATGCCGCCTGCCGGGCCGCCCAAGCTTTGCACGGTGTCCGGCGTGCAGTCGAACCTGGTCTCGGGCCGCACCGGGGTGAATACCAACCAGTGCATGGGCTACCACCCCGAACACTTCATCAACCGGCAAACCAACCCGCCAACGGCCGCCAACTGGCCCGCCAACCCGTCGGTGGGCGGCGTTCCGTTCGGACCAGGATCAACCTTCGCTGCTGTGTTTGGTGGTGGGCCGAATCAAACCTTGATTGATTCCCTGGCTGCAGGTGCAGACGAGGCCACCTGGGTGGCTGCGCTATTGACGGCCATACTGCAGCCGGCCAATTTCCAGTTTCCCTATTCGGCCTCCCAGGTTCGGGCCTACTACAACAGCCCTGAACCTTTGAAGAGCAACGCCCTGAGCTTCTTTTTGAGCTATTTGCAAAACGTGATGTGACATTCCCGTGCTGGGTTAGCCTCTTGGCATGTCCAATCATGTTCATGCAGGCCTGTCAGCATCCCTCCAAATGTGGCGTTTGAACCCCAGCGTGCGCCTGTGCTGGCGCGTCCTGGATGACGAGTGGCTGGTGTTTGAGTCGCGTTCGGGCCAAACCCATTTGCTTGCAGCCCACGCGGCCGCCATTTTGCTGGCCCTGGAGTCGGGCGGCGCACGGTCAGCCGCCGATCTGCAGACTCATCTCGAAACTGAGCTGGCTTGGCCGTCAACGCCAAAGCTCGTGAAGGCTGTCATTGACGAGTTTGCACGGCTGGGCTTGATTGTTCCGGCCACCGCCGCCGATGTCGATCATGCGCCTGTCTGATCTGTCCAGCGTCGAGCGCGCGCAGCGCCTTCGACGCGAAGGGTTGTTGTTGCGCACCGGTCCGTTCACGTTTCGCATCCATTCCCCGATCGCACTGGTCAGCGAAGGATTGGGCCTGATGTATGCCGACAACCTGCTGGCCGATGAAGCTGACTTCGTCGACTTCGACCTGCACCTTGTGCCGGTATCGGGCATTCGTCGATGGGTGATGCCGCAGGTGCAGTTTTTGCACGACGGTGATTCACCATTTCAACCCCTGCCCGCCGGCCACGCCTACCCCTTGCTCGAATGGTCGATGAACTGGTGTATCGCGTCGATGGTGCATGACGAGTTGCTCCTGCACGCCGCCGTGATTGAACGCGATGGCTTGGCCGCCATCCTGCCGGCGCCCGCCGGGTCGGGCAAAAGCACCTTGTGCGCGGGATTGACCCAACGGGGTTGGCGCCTTTTATCCGACGAGGTGGCCATGGTTTCGCTGGTCAACGGACTGGTATCGGCCCTGGCCCGACCTGTCAGCCTGAAAAACGAATCGATCGAGGTGATGCGGCGCTTTGCGCCCGACGCGGTATTCAATCGTGTGTCGCACGGCACCAGCAAAGGCAGCGTCACCCACATGCGGGCGCCGGTCGATGCGGTGCGCCGGGCCGACAAGGCCGCCTGCCCGCGCTGGGTGGTGTTTCCGCGATTCGTGGCGGGAGCCGCACCCCTATTGAACGCGCGATCACGGGCCGACAGCATGCTGGAGCTGGGGCGCAATTCCTTCAACTACATGGTGCTGGGCGAAGCCGGGTTCCAGACCTTGGGTGACATGGTGGCGCGCTCGGATTGCTACGACTTCGAGTACAGCCAGCTCGACGATGCCGTGGCGGTCTTTGACCGATTGGTGCTGGACGCCCGCGCAGCAGGGCAGGTGAGCCATGCCGATTGACGCCAACGCCGATCTGCTGTCTCCGCTGTGGCGCCATCCACGTCAATTTCCAGCCTTGAGCCATCGGCAATGGGAGGTGCTGCTGGGCCAGGCACGGGTGACGCGGATGCTGCCCAGACTGGCCACGCATTGTCAGGATCTGGGCGACGCGGTGGCCGTGCCGCCGGCCGTGCAGCGCCACCTCGACGCTGGCCTGCGCTGGGTCGAGCGCCAGGCACATGAGGTGCAGTGGGAGCTCGATTGCATTTTGCGCGCCACCGCCAGCCTGGGCTTGCCGGTGGTGCTGCTGAAAGGCGCCGCTTACACAGCGGCCGGCCTGCCACCTGCGCGCGGGCGGATGTTCAACGACATTGATTTGATGGTCGACCGCCGTCAACTCGACCTGATCGAAAGCGCCCTGATGGCCGGCGGCTGGATCAGTGCCGAGCCCAACCCTTACAACCAGCGCTACTACCGCGAATGGCGCCACGAGTTGCCGCCATTGCGGCATGTCACACGCAGTTCATTCCTGGATGTGCACCACACCATCACAGCGCCGACATCGCACTTCGCAGTCGATGGTGCGCTGCTGATGAAGCACGTTCGGCCAGTGGATGCATCCGGCCGCTTGTTTGTGCTGCAACCGGTGGACATGGTGCTGCACAGCGCAGTGCATTTGTTCCAGGAAGGCGAGTTCGGTCATGGACTGCGTGACTTGTTGGACCTGGATGCGCTGCTGATTCACTTTGGTGAGGTTGAGCCCGGCTTCTGGCCTGGCCTGTTCCAGCGCGCAGACGAGTTGGCCCTGCGGGAGCCGCTTTACCACGCACTGCACCACGTGCAACGACTGTTCGGCACCGTGCCGCCAGCCCGGTGGGCGGGCCAGGCGCAGGCCTTGCAACCGAGTGCATTGGCACGCTTGGCCATGGGCTGGCTGCTGGACCGCGCTTTGCGTCCCATGCACCCGAGCTGCAACCTGCCCTTCACCGGTGTGGCCAGGGCCTTGCTGTTCGGGCGCGCGCAATGGCTGCGCATGCCGCTGCGCCTGCTGGTGCCCCACCTGGTGCGCAAGGCCTGGATGCGCGCCTTTCCGCCCGAAGACCCGAATCCTGCACTCACGGCGTAAGGGCCGCGAGACCCTTGACGCCGGCCTGGCTCACGCGCCGGGTCCTGGTCCGGTCAGCCAGGCCAGTTCACCTTCACTGAACCCGGCCGCCCGGCGCGCCGCCAGATTGAATGGCGGGCGCAGACGTGGCGCAGCATATTGCGCCACCAACTTGGGGTAAAGCGCTTCGGCGTCCAGCCCATCGCGCTGGCACAGCCAGGCGTACCAATGGTTGCCGATGGCCACGTGGCCGATCTCGTCGCGCAAGATGATGTCGAGGATGGCCACGGCGCGCTCATCGCCCGCGCGTTTGAGCTTGGCCTGGATCGGCGGGGTGGCGTCCAGCCCGCGCGCCTCCAGCGTTCGCGGCACCAGGGCCATGCGGGCCACGATGTCGCCGGCGGTGGCTGCTGTCATGCGCCACAGGCCGTCGTGGGCGTCGAAGTCGCCATAGTCATGGCCCAGCGTCTGCAGGTGTTCCCGCAACAGGCTGAAGTGCAGCGCCTCTTCGCCCGCTACCTGCAGCCAGTCACGGTAGAAGGCTTCGGGCATGCCGGCAAAGCGCCACACCGCGTCCAGTGCCAGGTTGATGGCGTTGAACTCGATGTGGCAGATGGCGTGCAGCAGGGCGGCGCGCCCGGCCAGGGTGAAAGGCGAGCGGGTGGGTACCCGGTCGGCCGGCACCAAGGCCGGGCGGGCAGGGCGGCCTGGCAGTCCGCCTGGTTCGATGAGCTGCTGCTGGGCGTCGATGGCCAACTGGCCGGCACGCGCTGCCGCCAGCAGGGCCCTGGCGGCCTCGGCCTTGGAGGCCGGGTCGGGGATGGCCAGAACCTCCAGGGCACGGGGTCTCAGATGCATCCCTAGAATCATAGGCTTGCCGCCGGCTGCACCGGCCAAAGCCACACAAGGACACCCATGGCCATTTACCAGCTCGAAGACGACGTGCCCGAAGTGCACCCCACCGCCTGGGTGGCCGAGAGCGCCGATGTAATGGGCAAGGTGATCCTGGGCGAAAACGCAAGCGTCTGGTACGGCGCGGTGCTGCGTGGTGAC
>JANOAQ010000188.1:0-6541 GCA_031411195.1 Burkholderiaceae bacterium
TTCAAGATGTTCGAGGCCGAAGCGGTGCAGATGGGATTTGCCCAGGCCACGGTGGGTGCCATGGTGCGCAGCAGCTACCACGCAGACCAGCAGGCTGCCGGCGCCGGTGTGGGCTGAGATGTCCGCCCCCACGTCGCTTCGCGCCTGCCCCCCCGAGGGGGCGTTCAGCCGCCTTGGGGCGGCCCGGCGCCGGCTGAGCTGTCCGCCCCCACGTCGCTTCGCGCCTGCCCCCCGTGGGGGCGTTCAGCCGCCTTGGGGCGGCCCGGCGCCGGCTGAGCATGCCAGCGCAGTGCCAGCGTGTATCTAGGCCTCTGCCAACAGCTTTTCGATCAGCGCACGCAGGGCCACGAAGTTGGGCTTGCCTACGTAACGCCGCACGATTTCGCCGCGCTTGTTGATCAAGAAACTGGTGGGCGTGAGCTCCACATCGCCAAAGTGGTGTGCAATGGCGCCGGTGTTGTCGATGGCCACACCGAAGGGAAGCCGCCTGCTTTCAGCAAAGTTGGCCACCAGCGCAGGCGGGTCGTAGCGCATGGCCACGGCCACTGTCTGGTAGCCCCTGGCGCGATAGTTCTCAAAGGTGGCCACGATCTCGGGCATCTCGGCCACACAGGTGCTGCAACTGGTCGCCCAGAAGTTGACCAATACGACCTGCCCTTTGAGGCTGGCCGCGTCAAGCCGCTGGCCATTCAGCAGGGTGTAGACCACCTGAGGCGCCACTTCACCACCTTGGCCCGCGCCCCGCGCAAACCAGCCGGCTACGCCCACGACGACCAATGTGGCGGCGATGGCAAGATGGCGGTGTGTCAATGGCATGGTGAGGTGCGAAATGTTGCGCAGGCAGTTTACGACGGCGGGTATCTGGGTCTCGGGTGCCTGGGGCTTGGGCGGCAGCGTGCCGCTGGTGTGGGCCGGCGGGCTCAATGAGTTTGATGCCTCGCAAGGCGTGCGCGCTGCCCTCGAACGTGGTGCGATCGCTGCCGTGGGCTTGCTGGGCCGCAATGACGGCTTTCTCGGCAACCCCAAGGTGCATATTCCGTTGCCGGGGGTGCTTGCCGATGCCGCCAAGCTGCTCAAGGCCATGGGCCAGCAAAAGAAGGTGGACGAACTGATCACCGCGATGAACCGCGCTGCCGAGGCCGCCGTGCCCCAGGCCCGTACCCTGCTGGTGAACACCGTCAAGGCCATCTCGGTGCAAGACGCGCTCAAGATCGTCAAAGGCGGCCAGACCTCGGTCACTGACTTCTTTGTCGCCAAGACCCGCGCACCGCTGGGCGAGCAGTTTTTGCCCATCGTCACCAAGGCCACCGAGAAGGTGGCGTTGGCAGACAAATTCAACGCCGTTGCCGGCCAGGCCGCCAAGCTGGGCTTGCTCAAGGGCGACGACGCCAACATCCAGCGCTATGTCACTGCCAAGGCCCTGGATGGGCTGTACCTGATGATCGGCGAGGAAGAGCGCAACATCCGGCGCGACCCGGTGGGTACCGGCAGCGCCATCTTGCGCAAGGTGTTTGGTTGAGGCCGCCGGTTTGGCAAGTTGTTCCGGCGTGGGTTGCAATTGTGCTCAGCCTGGCCGCTTGTTCACCGGCGATGGACTGGCGCCAGATGCAACCCGAAGGCTGGGGTTTGTCAGTGGCCTTGCCCTGTCGGCCGGCCAGCCAGACGCGTACCGTCCCGCTGGCAGGCGCTTCGGTTGAACTCACCTTGATGGCCTGTTCGGCCGAAGGCCACACCTACGCGGTAGCCACGGCGACGTTGGCTGATCCGGCGTCCGTGCCCGTGGCACTGCGGGCCCTGGGCCAGTCTGCACGGGCCAATGTGCGCGGCGTGGTGGAAGCCGAGCGCGCCGCCCAGGTGCCCGGCATGACGCCCCAGCCCCAGGCGTTTCAGTGGCGCTTGCGCGGGCAACTGCCTGATGGCACGCCGGTGACCGAGCAGGCCATGGTGTTTGCACACGGCTTGCGTGTCTTCCAGGCCACAGTGGTCGGCCCGCAGGCCGACGACGCGCTGGCCCGCAGCTTCTTCGAAAAGATCGAGGTGCGGCGATGAGTCTGGCGGCGCCGGCGCCTGCCCGGCTCAGCGTGCGCCAGGCGGTGGCAGCGTTCCTCGCATTTGCCTTCGCCTATTTCCTGTCGGCGCTGGTACGAGCGGTCACCGCCACGCTGGCCCCTGTCTTCAGTCAGGAAATGGATCTGGCAGCGGCCCAGCTTGGCTTGCTGGCCGGCGCCTATTTTCTGGGCTTTGCGCTGATGCAACTGCCCTTGGGCAGCGCGCTGGACCGCTGGGGTGCCAAGCGGGTGTTGATGGTTTTTCTGGCCGTGGCGGTGCTGGGTTGTGCGGGGTTTTCGCAGGCTCAGGCCCTGACTGGCTTGCTGGTGGCGCGCTTCATGGTGGGTGTAGGGGTTTCGGCGTGTCTGATGGCGCCGCTGACCTGTTTTCGACACCACTATTCATTGCCAGCCCAACTGAGTGCCAACTCTTGGATGTTGATGACGGGCTCATTGGGCATGTTGGCCTCCACGCTGCCGGTGCAGTGGTTGCTGCCCAGCCTGGGCTGGCGGGGCCTGTTCATGGTGGTGGCGGCCCTGTTGGCGCTGGCCGTCGGATTGATTGCGCTGTGCGTGCCGGCCGATGTGCCGGTGGCGGCGGACGTCGTCGACCCGGCTGAGGGTTACAGGCAGGTGTTTCGGCATCCGGCATTTCTGCGTGTGGCGCCGCTCGGCTTTTTCGCCTATGGCGGCATGGTGGCGATGCAGTCGCTGTGGATCGGGCCCTGGCTTACCCAGGTTGGGGGCGCCAGTGCGCAAGGGGCTGCCCAGGGCCTGTTCCTGGTCAATCTGTCGATGCTGGTGGCCTTCTTGTGCTGGGGATTGGTGATGCCTTGGCTTATCCGTGCAGGTTGGGCCGGCGAGCGACTGATTGCTGCCGCCTGGCCGCTGGGCGTGATTTGCCTGGCGCTGATCGTCGGGCTGGGCCATCGGGCCCCCGCCAGTCTTTGGGCCGTGTGGTGTGTGTGTACCAGCGTGGTGTCGCTGGCGCAGCCGGCCGTGGGTCAGGCCTTTCCCAGGCATTTGGCCGGGCGGGCGCTGTCGGCGTTCAACCTGATGATCTTTGCCGGCGTGTTCGCCATTCAATGGGGCATTGGCCTGGCCATCGATGCACTGAGCGCAGGTGGCATGGAGGCAGCGCTGGCCTACCGGTGGGCCATCGGCGGCTATGGTGCCGCCTGTGCACTGGCCTTCTTGTGGCTGCACTTCGGGCGCTGGCAGCAAAGTCAAGCCGAATGCCACAAGCGGCACTGATAATGCGGGCAATCGACCCGCATCCATGACCGGCCTCTTCATCATCGCCCATTCACCGCTCGCCTCGGCGCTGCGCGAGGCCGCGATGCACGCGTTCCCCGAGGCAGCCCAGAGCATCGGTGTTTACGATGTTCCGCCAGGTGCCGCCACCGAAACCTACGAGACCGAAGCTGCGCGACGCCTGACGGCCTTGGGCACCACCGAAACCCTGGTGCTCACTGATGTGTTTGGCGCAACGCCTTGCAACGTCGCCAAGCGCCTGGGCGAGTTGCCTGGCGTGCGCGTGGTCGCTGGTGTCAACGTGCCAATGCTGTGGCGCGCCCTCAACTACAGGCAGAAATCTCTCGACGAGATGGTGAACCTGGCCCTGGCCGGCGCCAGCCAGGGCGTGATGCAAGTTGCAGTTTCCAGACCCCAGAACCAGGCTCAGAAGCCTGCCAGCCATGATCCGATCGACCGTCACCATCAGCAATAAGCTGGGGCTGCATGCCCGGGCTTCAGCCAAGCTCACGAAACTTGCCGGCGGGTTTCAGTGCGAGGTGCACATGTCGCGCAATGCCCGGCGCATCAACGCCAAGAGCATCATGGGCGTAATGATGCTGGCCGCCGGCTTGGGCAGTGAGGTTGATCTCGAAACCGACGGCCCGGATGAGCAGGCCGCGATGCAGGCGTTGGTTGCCTTGATCAACGACAAGTTCGGCGAGGGCCAGTAGCCTTGGTACCCGGCGCGCGCCCCATGCCGCCGGACGGGTGCACCGGGTGGCGTCGCGCTGTCGGCACTGCTAGAGTGGCCGCATGAGCATCCAGGTGTTCGGTTTGCCGGTGTCGCGGGGCGTGGCCATCGGGCGTGCCGTGCTGGTGGCGTCCAGCCGGGTCGACGTGGCCCACTACTTCATCGATCAGGCCCATGCCGCTGAAGAGGTGGCGCGCCTCAAGCATGCGCGCGACACCGTTGTCACTGAAATTTCGGCCCTGCGGGATGACCTGCCGCCAGACGCGCCCACTGAGCTGGCCGCGTTGCTGGACGTGCATTTGATGCTGCTGCATGACCCGATGCTCATCGATGCAACTCGCCAGTGGATCGAGACGCGGCACTACAACGCTGAATGGGCTGTCACCGCTCAAACCGAAGTGTTGGCACGGCAGTTCGACGAGATGGAGGACGAATACCTGCGTGAGCGCAAAGCCGACATCGAACAGGTGGCAGAGCGTGTGCTTCGGGTGCTGGCGAAAGAAGAAGCGCTGCTGCCCCAGGTGGCCCATTCACGCGATTTCGGGGGTGAAGACCCGCTGGTGCTGGTGGCAAACGACATCGCACCGGCCGACATGTTGCAGTTCAAGGGTAGCGTGTTCAAGGGGTTCGTCACCGATGTGGGCGGGCGCACGTCGCACACCGCCATCGTGGCCCGCAGCATGGACATTCCCGCCGTGGTGGGTGCCCGCGAAGCCAGCCGGCTGGTCCGCCAGGATGACTGGCTCATCATCGATGGCGACAGCGGCATCGTGGTCGTCAATCCAACGCCTATCGTCCTGGAGGAGTACAGGTTCCGTCAGCGCCAAAGCGAACTCGAGCGCGCTCGACTGGATCGCCTGAGGCACATGCCCTCGATCACGCTGGATGGCCAGGCGATCGAACTTCTGGCCAACATCGAGCTTCCTGGAGATGCGGCGAACGCCTTGTCCGCCGGCGCCGTTGGTGTGGGGCTGTTTCGCAGCGAGTTCCTTTTCATGAACCGCAACGGCGAACTGCCTGACGAGGAAGAGCAGTTCGGGGCCTACCGCGCCGCAGTCGAAGCCATGGCCGGATTGCCGGTGACTATCCGCACCGTCGACATCGGCGCGGACAAGCCTCTGGACAGAATGGCTGCGCACGAGTTACGCCATGAGCACGCCCTGAACCCGGCGCTGGGTTTGCGCGCCATCCGCTGGAGCCTGTCCGAGCCGGCCATGTTCCGTCAGCAACTGCGCGCCATCCTTCGTGCCAGCGCATTCGGCAAAGTCCGGGTTCTGGTGCCGATGATTGCGCACCGCAGCGAAATCCTGTCCACCGTGGGCGCAATGCAGCGAGCCCGCCAACAGTTGCTCGACGCCGGAGTGGCGTTCAACGACGTTGAATTGGGCGCCATGATCGAAGTGCCCGCCGCAGCGATGACCATGCCGCTTCTGCTCAAGCACTTCGATTTCGTCTCTATCGGAACCAATGATCTGATCCAGTACACGCTGGCCATCGACCGTGCCGACGAAGCGGTGGCCCACCTGTATGACCCATGGCACCCGGCGGTTCTAGGCATGATCGCTGGCGTCATACGGGCGGCCAATGACGCGGGCAAGCATGTGAGCGTCTGTGGCGAAATGGCCGGCGACATTGCGTTTACCGAACTGCTGCTGGGCATGGGCCTGCGCAGTCTGTCCATGCACCCGAGCCAGATCCCCGCGGTCAAGCAGCGCGTGCTGCGTGCGGACACAGTGCGATTGAAGAGCGCTGCCAACGCGGCGCTTGAAAGCATTGATCCAGCGATGGCTTGGCAGGCAGCCCTTGACGCAACGGCGCAAAGGTCGCGTCAAGGGGCTGCACCTGCCTGACGGTCAAGGCTGAAGCGTTTCACCAATGCGGGTGGCCAGCGATTGGCGGCCATTCGTTCACACTGCGGCCGATCCGACACTTGCAGCACCCCGAACGGCACTGATATAGTGGTGGGCTTCGCTGATTGGGCCTCACGGCCGCTGTTGCGCGGCAGTGCTGTGAAACGCAGCGGAGAAAAAGTCACGATTCGGGGTTTACACGCAGACGGTTGCGTGCCAGAATGCAAGGCTGTGCTGAAAACGCAAAGGCAAAAGCCGAAGCGGGCAAGCTGTCAAACAACCCAGCGCTTGACAAGGTTGATTTGACGGGTGAGAATCCCATCTCTTTGCCGCAAGTCGTGCGGTAAACGTTCTTTAAAAATCAACAGCCGATAAGCGTGGGCGTGAGAAGGCGAGAGGCAAGATGAACTGATTGTGCTGAGAGGCGCGATTGGGGAGTCGAGGTCTTTTGGACTTTAAACGCTCACTGAATTGTGATTTTCATGCAAATGAAGTTCACTTCAATTCTTTGAGTAAGTAACAAGATCGAACTGAAGAGTTTGATCCTGGCTCAGATTGAACGCTGGCGGCATGCCTTACACATGCAAGTCGAACGGTAACGCGGGGCAACCTGGCGACGAGTGGCGAACGGGTGAGTAATATATCGGAACGTGCCC
>JANOAQ010000189.1:0-7264 GCA_031411195.1 Burkholderiaceae bacterium
TGCGGCTGTGATGACCGCCTGACCGGCCTGGGCCGGCTGTCGACGCCCAGGCGCCAACGCAGCGCAGGCCCGGCTGGCCGGGGATGGGACAATCGCCCGGGTGAACTACGCCCTGTTTGATGACGCCGGGAAATTCCTCGCCGGCCGTGTGATGTCCGAAGCCGATGCCTCGTTGCAGATCGAGCTCGATTCGGGCAAGCGCGTGAAGGTGAAATCCGCCAACGTGCTGCTGCGCTTTGCCAAGCCCGAACCGGCGGCGCTGCTGGCCGCCGCCCAGGCCCAGGCCGGCGAGATCGACCTGGAGGTGGCCTGGGAATTTGCCCCCGAAGGGGAGTTCGGCTTTGCCGACCTGGCACGTGACTATTTTTCCGCCAACGCCGGCCCCGAGCAGCAGGCCGCCATGCTGCTGCGCCTGTTCGATGCGCCGCACTACTTTCGCCGCGCCGGCAAAGGGCAGTTCAAGAAGGCGCCCGACGACATCGTCAAGGCCGCCCTGCTAGCCATTGAGCGCAAGGCCCAGCAGGCCGCGCAGATCGAACAATGGGCCGCCGAGCTGGCCGCCGGCAGTTGCCCGGCGCCGGTGCGCGAGCAGCTCTACCGCATCCTCTTCAAGCCCGACAAGAACGGGCCCGAGTACAAGGCCGTGGTCGAGGCCACGCGCCGTGCGCAACGTGCCCCGCTCGACCTGCTGGCCAGCGCCGGCGCCATCGACAGCCCTTACCAGTTCCACTGGCGGCGTTTTGTCTTCGAGCAGTTCGGCAAGGGCACGGGGTTTCCTGCCCTGGCCGCGCCGGCCATCAAGGACGAGTTGCCGCTGGCGCCGGTGCAGGCGTTTTCGATCGACGATTCGCAGACCACCGAGATCGACGATGCGCTGTCGGTCACCGGGCTGGGCAGCGGGGTGGTCATCTTCGGCGTGCACATCGCCGCGCCGGCCCTGGCCATCACGCCCGATTCACCGGTGGACAAGGTGGCGCGCGAGCGCATGTCCACCGTCTACATGCCGGGCTACAAGCTGACCATGCTGCCCGACGAGGTGGTGCAGGCCTACACGCTGATCGAAGGTCGTGATTGCCCGGCCGTCAGCGTCTACTTCAGCTTCGACGAAGCCACGCTGGCCCTGCAAGGCGCAGAAACCCGGCTGGAGCGGGTGCCGATTGCCGCCAACCTGCGCCACGACCAGCTCGACGAGGTGGTGACCGAATCGGCGCTGACCGGTGAATCGGTGGCCGAGTTCCCGTTTGCGCAAGAGCTGATGTTCACCTACCGGCTGGCGCGGCATTTGAAGGCCCAGCGCGAGGTGGTGCGCGGCAAGCCCGAAAACTTCAACCGGCCTGACTACAACTTCCGCCTGGACCGGGCCGACGCCGGCAGCGCCGGTGAGCCCGTGGGCGACGAGGCTGTGCGCATCAGCGAGCGCAAGCGCGGTGCGCCGCTCGACCTGATCGTCAGCGAGGCCATGATCCTGGCCAACTGCCACTGGGGCGGTTTCATCGCCGAATGCGGCGTGCCGGGCATCTACCGCAGCCAGGCCAGCATGGCGCCGGGCATCAAGGTGCGCATGGGCGTCAAGCCCGCGCCGCACGCCGGCATGGGTGTGCCGCAGTACACCTGGGCCACCTCGCCGCTGCGGCGCTATGTGGATCTGGTCAACCAGTGGCAGATCATCGCCAGCGTGCGCCATGGCCGCACCGCCGCGCTGGTGGCGCCGTTCAAGCCGCGCGACGCGATGCTGTTTTCGGTGATCTCATCGTTCGACGCGGCCTACACCGCCTACAACGATTTCCAGCGCGACATCGAGCGTTTCTGGACCCTGCGCTGGCTGCAGCAGAACAACGTGGCCGAGCTGGACGCCGCCGTGCTGAAAGACGGCCTGGTGCGCGCCGACACATTGCCGCTGGTCTTCAAGGCCCTGGGCTGCGAGGCCTTGCCGCGTGGCGCCCATGTGCGCTTGCGCATCACCGGCATGGACCTGCTCACGCTCGACCTGCACGCCACCCTGGCCACGCGGCTGGACCTTGCGCTGGCCGGTGACGGCGCGGCCGGCACGGCGGCCGGGCAAGGCGATGAAGCGGGTGAGGCGAATGACGACGACGACGATGCCGCCGCCGCCGCGCCGCTGTCGCTGGCCATCGACCTGGGCGACGCTGAGCCCCTTGCACCCGCCGCGCCGGCTGTGCTGCCGCCCGACCCCGCAGGCGCAGCCGCCTGACGCCCCGCGCCCATGGCCCAGCCCAGCTCCGGCCGTGGCCTGCAATGGGCGCTGGGGGTGTCCCTGCTGGTGCATGGTGCGCTGCTGGGCTACCGCTTCGTCGACCCGACGGGCTTCAACCGGGTCTTCCGCGAGACGCCGCTGGACGTCATCCTGGTCAATGCCCGCACGCCCGAGGCGCCCGACAAGGCCCTGGCGGTGGCGCAGGCCGCCCTGGCCGGAGGCGGTGACCAGGCAGCCGGGCGCAGCACCTCGCCCCTGCCGTCCATGCCCCAGGCCGAGATGGGCAATGCACCCGACGACGCCCGAAAGCGGGTCGACCAGCTGCAGGAAGAGCAGCAGCAACTGCTGGCCCAGATCCGCCGCGAGATGGCCCTGCTGCCGCCGCCCGACCCGCAGCGTGACAACGGCACACCGCAAGAGCGTGAGCAGGAAGAAAGCCGCCGCCAATTGTTGAACCTGCTGGCCGAGATCGAAAAGCGCGTCAACGACGACAGCGCCGCGCCGCGCAAGCGCTACGTCAGCCCGGCCACCCGCGAGGTGGTGTACGCGCTTTACTACGAAGGCCTGCGCCGCCGCATCGAAGACCGCGGCACGCGCGACTTTCCGCAGTACCAGGGCAAGAAGCTGTACGGCGAGCTGACGATGAACTTCACCGTCGACGCCATCGGCCACCTGGTCGAAGCCGAGGTGGTGCGCGGCTCGGGCAATGCGCAGCTCGACCAGCGTGCGCTGGCCATCGTGCGCACCGCCGCACCCTACGGCCGCTTCAGCCGCGAGATGCGCACCGAGGCTGACCAGATCGTCGTCACCTCGCGCTTTCGCTTCACCCGCGACGACGGGCTGGAAGCGACGCTCAGCGCGCCTGCGCGCTGATCAACAGCACGCGCCGGCTCGCTAAGCAACAGCACGCGCCGACAATCCCCCCATGCCCGTCGCCCAGCCCCCGCCCGACCGCTACGCCGTGCTCGGCCACCCCGTGGCCCACAGCCAATCGCCCTTCATCCACGCCCGCTTCGCCCAGCAGACCGGCCAGCACCTGACTTATGGCCGCATCGATTGCCCGCCGGACGGCTTCGAGGCAGCGGTGCGTGATTTCATCGCCAGCGCCGACCTCGCCGCCGGCCTGGGCCCGGCCCTTGGTTGCAACATCACCGTGCCCTTCAAGTTCGAGGTGCTGCCGCTGGCCCGCCAGACCACGCCGCGCGCGGCCCTGGCCCAGGCGGCCAACGTGCTGCGCTTCGACCACGACGGCGGCTGGCTGGCCGACAACACCGATGGCACGGGCCTGGTGCGCGATCTGCAGTTGCACGCCGGCCACCCGCTGGCCGGTGCCCGGCTGCTGCTGATCGGCGCCGGCGGGGCCGCCGCCGGTGTGCTTGGCCCGCTGATCGAAGCCGGCTGCAGCGCCATCACCGTGGCCAACCGCAGCGCCGACAAGGCCGCGGCCCTGGTACAGCGCCACGCCACCTGGGCCGCGCAGCACGGCACCGCCCTGCAGGCCACCGGCCTGGCCGATGCCGGCGACGCCTTCGACGTGGTCGTCAACAGCAGCGCCAGCAGCCTGGCCGGGGCTGGCGTGCCGGTGCACCCACGTGTGTTGCGGCCCGGCGCATTGGCGGTCGACCTGATGTACGGCGTGGCCGCCCAACCGTTCATCGACTGGGCCGCCGCCCATGGCGCCACCGGGCGTGATGGCCTGGGCATGCTGGTGGAGCAGGCCGCCGGCGCCTTTGCCTTGTGGCGCGGCGTGTGGCCCGACACCCCGCCGGTGCTGGCCGCCCTGCGCCAGCATCTTGCCGGGCGCTGAAGCGGGTCGCCATGACGGGCAAGCCGTTGACGGCCTTGCGCGGGCAGGTGTGGCGGGTTGCGGCGCTGCTGCTGCTGTGCGGCGCGTCGCTGCAGCTCTACTTCGTGGCGCGCATTGCGCTGATGGCGGTGCTGGCGCCGCAGTCCACCACCTTCCAGCGCAGCGAAGCCTGGCGCCTGCTGACCGAAAAGCACCGGCTCGACTGGTCGCAGGACTGGGTCGACCAGGACCGCATCTCGGCGCAGCTCAAACGCGCGGTGATCGCCAGTGAAGATGCCGGCTTCGTCAACCACAACGGCGTGGATTGGGACGCTTTGGAGGCCGCCTGGGACAAGAACCAGCGCGCCGAGGCGGTGGCCGCCCGGCGCAATGCCCAGCTTGAAAAGCGCCCTGCCAAGCCCGGCGCCGCGCCACCGGCCAAAACCAATGCAGAGCGCAAGGTAGAGCCCAAGGTGGCGCCCAAAGTGGTGGGCGGCTCCACCATCAGCCAGCAGTTGGCCAAGAACCTGTTTCTCTCGGGTGAGCGCACGGCCTTGCGCAAGGCGCAGGAGTTCGTGCTCACCCTCACGCTCGAAGCCCTGCTGGGCAAGCAGCGCATCCTGGAGATCTACCTCAACAACGTCGAATGGGGCGAGGGCGTGTTCGGTGCCCAGGCCGCCGCCCGGCATTACTTTCGCATTGATGCGGCGCGGCTCGATACCGCCAGCGCCGCCCGCCTGGCGGTGATGCTGCCCGCGCCCAAGCGCTTCGAGAAGAACGCCGGCTCGGCTTATGTCCTTGGGCGTGCCGCCACCATCTCGGCCCGCATGGGCGGTGTCGAGCTGCCCTGACCCACAATCGGGCAATGAACAGCACCCTGGCCGACGAGATTGCCGCCACTGCCGCCCGACTGGTCGTGGAAGAAGGCATGGAATACGCCGGCGCCAAGCGCAAGGCCGTGCGCAGCCTGGGCCGGCAAGGCGCCCGTCAGGGCGAGCTGCCCAGCAATGAGCGGGTGGAAGACGAAGTTCGCGCCTACCTGGCCCTGTTTTGCGCTGAAACCCAGCCGGCCGAGCTGCACGCGCTGCGTGAATTGGCACTGGTGTGGATGGACCGGCTGGTTGAATTTCGCCCCCATCTGGGCGGCGCGGTGTGGCGCGGCACGGCCACGCGGCTGTCGGCCATCCACCTCGATCTGTACTGCGACGACGCCAAATCGGCCGAGATCGGCCTGATCAACCAGGGGGTGGACTACGACGTGGGCAGTCGGCCTGATTCAAAGTTCGCCAAGGGTGGCCAGATCGACGTGCTCAGCATCGGCAGCCGCTGCGCTGCGCTGGATGGAGAGTTGGTGACGTTGTTTCTCACCATCCTCGACCACGACGACCTGCGCGGCGCCCTCAAACCCGACGCCCAGGGCCGCACCTGGCGCGGCGACGCCACGGGCCTGCGCCGCCTGCTGGCCCAGGGGGTGGCATGAATCGCCGCCATCTGCTGGCCGCTGGCGTGGGTGTGGCTGCGGCTGCGCTGGGTGCGGGCATGGCCTTGTGGCGCCAGCCGGCGTCCGCCGGGGCGGGGGCGTCTTCGGCCGCCTTGGCGGGTGACCCGGGCGCCCTGGCTGCCCTGTGGGCTCAGCGCTTTACCCGGCCCGAGGGCGGCGAAATCGACATGGGCAGCCTGCGTGGCAAGCCCTTGCTCATCAACTTCTGGGCCACCTGGTGCGCACCTTGCGTGCGCGAGCTGCCCGAGATCGACCGCTTCCACCGCCAGTTCGGGCCGCAAGGCTGGCAAGTGCTGGGCCTGGCCATCGACGGGCCAACGCCCGTGCGTGAGTTTCTCACTCGGGTGAAGGTGGGATTTGCGATCGGCCTGGCAGGCCTGGACGGCACCGAGCTGATCAAGACCTTGGGCAATGTCCAGGGTGGCCTGCCCTTCACCGTGCTGATCGGCGCTGATGGCCAGGTCAAGCAGCGCAAATTGGGTGAAACCAGCTTTGATGAACTGGCCGGCTGGGCCAAGCAGGGCTGATCGCAAGACTTGGCAGAAATTGCGCTTATTGCCGGCAATTGCCAGGAATAAGCACCGCAACGCCGGCCATCACCGGCCAATGCCATTCTAGAAAGTATTTCTCAGGTGCTCCACCGCAGCCCCTGCATCGCCATCGCTGTGACACAATTCACGCCATGTTGACGGCAGTACGCCGCCAGTTCGCTGCAGGGCGGTTCAGATCAGGGGCAAATCGCCCTGAAGCCGGTTCAGCACGGTGGCGGCGCTTTTTTCGCCCTTCGGCCGCTGGCCGACCGTACCCAAGGAGTTCACCGCATGGACTTGCGCAAGCTGAAGACACTGATCGACCTCGTGTCTGAATCCAACATCTCCGAACTCGAGATCACCGAAGCCGAAGGCAAGGTGCGCATCGTCAAGGCCGGCGCGCCCGGTGTGGGGCCGATGGGCACGCCCATGATGATGATGGCCCCTGCCCCGGCCGCCCCGGCTCAACCGGTGCCCGCGGCGGCCGCGCCCGCGCCGGCCGCCGAGCCTGAAGAGACCGGTCACATCGTCAAGTCACCCATGGTGGGCACCTTCTACCGGTCCAGCAGCCCGGGCTCCAAGCCCCTGGGCGAAGTGGGCCAGGCGGTGAAGGAAGGCGATTCGATCTGCATCATCGAGGCGATGAAGATCATGAACGAGATCGAGGCCGACAAGACCGGCACCATCGTGCGGGTGCTGGCCGAAAACGGCACCGCGGTCGAGTTCGGCCAGCCGCTGTTCGTCATCGAGTGATCAGCCCCTTCAGCACCGGCCGCACCATGTTCAAGAAAATCCTGATTGCCAACCGCGGCGAGATCGCCTTGCGCATCCAGCGGGCATGCCGCGAGATGGGCATCAAGTCGGTGGTGGTGTATTCCGAGGCCGATCGCGAGGCCAAGTACGTCAAGCTGGCCGACGAGGCGGTGTGCATCGGCCCGCCACCCTCGGCGCTGAGCTACCTCAACATGCCGGCCATCATCGCCACCGCCGAGGTGACCGACGCCGAGGCCATCCACCCCGGTTACGGCTTTCTCAGCGAAAACGCCGACTTTGCCGAGCGGGTGGAAAAAAGCGGCTTCACCTTCATCGGCCCCACGCCCGAATCCATCCGCCTGATGGGCGACAAGGTGTCGGCCAAGCAGGCGATGATCAAGGCCGGTGTGCCCTGTGTGCCGGGCTCGGAAGGCGCGTTGAGCGACGATCCCAAGGCCATCGTGCAGGCGGCGCGCGCG
>JANOAQ010000190.1:0-3197 GCA_031411195.1 Burkholderiaceae bacterium
CGGCTTCGGCCTGAACCTGACCATGGCCGACTACGTGATCATTGCCGACCCCTGGTGGAACCCGGCCGCCGAAGACCAGGCCAGCGGCCGCGCCCACCGCATCGGCCAGCAGCGGCCGGTCACGGTCTACCGGCTGGTGACGCAGGGTTCCATTGAAGACCGCATCGTCAAGCTGCACCACCACAAGCGCGCGCTGGCCGAAGGTGTGCTTTCGGGGCAGGACGGCGCCGGTGCGGGCGCGGTGATGGACGCGGCGCAGATGCTGGCGCTGCTGCGCGGCGAGGACTGACGACAGGCCGCTTTCGCTGCGGACTGCGGGTCAGTGCAGATCGTCCGGAAGCATGGCTTGCCGTGGCAGCTGATCGGTGCTGACGAGACGGATCACATCGACAAGTGCGCCAGCGTCGGTGTACCAGAACCAGAGGCGGGTCTTGCCCACCCGCTTCCAGCGCAGTGCCGGGATGCCCAACAACTGGCCAATGCGTGCCGACCCTGTCTGGGGCGATTCGGCAATGGATTGCAGGCAGGCCTGCATCTCATCCACCAGGGTATGGGCGGCGCGTTCATCGGCCTTCAGCCGCCGATAGGCCACCTGTTCGACCATGTCCTGGATGACCGCCGGGCGACGGTGGATGGGCTTCATGCCCGCGTCAAGCCAGAACAGGTCAACCCGTGCTGGCAACTGCTCGCAGCGCTGCCCAATCCGCATCCGTCATGGGCACAGGTTCACCGCTGCGGATACCCGCCTCGTAGATGGCGCGCATCTGTGCTGCGGCCTCGTCGTCGCGCCGAATCAGTTCACGCACGTACTCGCTGGCATTGCCATACAGGCCCGACCGCAGGCGCTCGTCAACAATCTCGCGCAGCGATTCGGTGAGCGAAACATTCATGGTGGGAGTCTTGGCGCGCATCGCTCGATTTTCAATTATTGGCAAAGTTTGTCAATGAACGCGTCGCCACCGGTTTTGCGTCAGGCTGCGAGGTCTTGCGGGACGTGAATTGGACTGGCTGCGGGTGGTGATCGACACCAATGTGTGGATCAGCGCTGCCCTGCTGCCCGGCAGCGTGCCCGGCCAGCTGGTTCGGCGGGTGCTGGCACAAGGTGTGCCGGTGTTTTCGCCCACCACCTTTGAAGAGCTGCGCAGCCGTCTGTGGAAGCCCAAGTTCGACAGCTGGGTGAGCATGGACTTGCGCCAGCAACTGCTGTACGACGCCGATGCCTGTGCGCGCTGGGTAACGCCGGGCGCCGACCTCACCGCCCTGGCCTACAGCTGCGACCGCGATGACGATGCCTTCATCCACGCCGCCCTGGCCGCCGAGGCCGGCTACCTGGTGACCGGGGACCAGGACTTGCTGGCGGTGACCCAGCCGCTGCCCTTCCTGATCTTGATTGCAGCCGATGCACTGGCGCACCCCGGACTAGGGGCCCTGGCGGTTTGAAGCGCTACCCGCCTCGGGCGTTCAACCCAACGCCGCAATCACCTCGGCCGGCGCCTGCACCAGTTCGATCAGCACGCCCTCGCCACCCAGCGGAAACTGCTCGTTGCCCTTGGGGTGGATGAAGGTGATGTCGTGGCCCGCCGCGCCCTTGCGGATGCCGCCCGGGGCAAAGCGCACACCGTTGGCCGTCATCCATTCCACCGCGCGGGGCAGGTCGTCCACCCACAGGCCCACATGGTTGAGCGGTGTGGTATGCACGGCCGGCTTCTTCTCGGGGTCGATCGGCTGCATCAGGTCGACCTCGATCGCGTGCGGGCCCTCGCCCATTGAGCAGATGTCTTCGTCCACGTTTTCGCGCTCGCTGACAAAGGTGCTCTTGACCGTCAGGCCCAGCATGTCGACCCACAGGGCCTTGAGCTTGGCCTTGTCGGGGCCGCCGATGGCGATCTGCTGGATGCCGAGGATCTTGAAGGGTTTGTGGCTCATGGTGCGGCGCCTCAGGCAAATGAAATGATCGGTTGGTCGACCGCCAGGCTCTCGCCCTTGGCCGCCAGCACGTCCTTGACCACGCCATCCTGCGTCGCGGTCAGGATGTTCTCCATCTTCATGGCCTCGATCACTGCCAGCCGCTCACCGGCCTGAACCGCCTGGCCGGGCTTGACGGCCACGTCCACCAGCAGGCCGGGCATGGGCGACAGCAGGAACTTGCTCATGTCGGCAGGCGCCTTGTAGGGCATCAGGCGCAGCAGCTCAGCTGCGCGCGCGCTCATCAGCTGGGTGTCGATCTGCAGGCCGTTGTGCGCCACGCGGTACCACATGTCGTGGCGCTCCATCTGCGCGGTGAAGGGCCGGCCATTGCAGTTGCCGGTGGCGCGGATGCCGCCGAACGACCAGTCCTTGTCGATGGCGTAGGCCTTGTCACCCACCGTCACGGTGACATGGCCATTGGCCTGGATGCGCACCGGCTTGTGCTGGTGCACGCCCGCCAGGCCCCTGACCACCGCCACGAACTGCTCGCCGATCTGCACGCCGTGCCCGGGCATCTGGCCGCTGATGCCGGCCGCGCGGTCGCGGTAGCTGCGGTACATGGCCGCCGCCAGCGCGACCAGAAAATCGGGGTCGTCGTGTGGCACGTCTTCGGCACTTTGTGGTCGTGGTCAAGGGGCAAGCGGGGGCGCACCGCCATGTGCCGGTGGTGGTGCAATCCAGCGGCCCCAGCACGCTGACGGTCAAGGTAGAAGGCCGGGCGCCGTATGCCATCAACACCGACTGGACCTTTGGTGGCATCCGCGCCGCCGGCAGTTGCAACGGCCAGGCCTTTACCGCGCAGATCGAGCGCCAGGGCCTGTGGTACCGGGTGTCGCACAACGGGCTGGTGATCGAGGCGCAAGTGCTCAACGCCCGCGCCGCCGATCTGCTGCGGCTGATGCCATTCAAAGCCCCCGCCGACATGAGCAAGTATTTGCTGTCGCCAATGCCGGGCTTGCTGGTGGACGTGGTGGTGCAAGCCGGCCAGACCGTGCAGGCCGGTGAACGGCTGGCGGTGATCGAGGCGATGAAGATGGAAAACATCCTGACCGCCGCGCAAGACGGCGTGGTCAAGACCGTGCTGGCCAACAAGGGCGAAAGCCTGGCGGTGGATCAGC
The DNA here is from genome assembly GCA_031411195.1 of Burkholderiaceae bacterium. Classification (GTDB taxonomy): domain Bacteria; phylum Pseudomonadota; class Gammaproteobacteria; order Burkholderiales; family Burkholderiaceae_C; genus Pseudaquabacterium. The sequence continues at coordinate 3,087 of JANOAQ010000190.1, forward strand.
CCATTCTTGCGTTTGCCTGAGAGCATCCCAGGTCCCGTGGCGGTGCCCGGCGTTCTCGGAGAAACGGCGCAGTGGCTTTGCTCCCTCCCCCTTCCAGGGGGAGGGTTGGGG
>JANOAQ010000191.1:0-2749 GCA_031411195.1 Burkholderiaceae bacterium
CGCATAGGCCGCCACCCGGTGGGCGGTGACGTTGAAGCCCAGCGCGGCCATGCGGCGTGGGTTGTCGCGGATGCCTTGCAACGCGATGCCGAAGGGTGTGCGCACCAGCCACTGGATGAAGAAATAACCCAGCATGGCCCATGCCAGGCAAAGAAAGTAGAACGGCACCGGGTCGCGCCAGTTGATGCCGAAGACCACCGGCGGCACCACTTTCTGAAAGCCCTGGAAGCCGTTGAAGACGGTGTAGTTCTGCAGCACCAGGTAGTAGAACGCCACGCCGATGGCCAGCGTGATCATGATGGTGTAGATGCCGTCGGTGCGCACGCTGAGCCAGCCGATCAGCGTGCTGCACAGCACCGCGATCAGCAGCGCGAAGGGAATCACCACCCACCAGGCCCAGCCCAGGCTGGTGGCGGTGCCGCTGGCGCCCAAGACCGCAACGGCATAGCCCGCCATGCCGGCCACCGACATCTGCGCCAGTGAAACCATGCCGCCGTAGCCTGCCAGGAAGGACAGCGACAACGCGATGAGGCCGAAGATCAGCGACTGCGACGCTACCTGGTAGGTGAAAAATGGCGACGCCACAAAGGGCAACAGCAGCACAAAGGCCAGGACAAAAACATGGCGAGCCGACAGGTTGCGCCACAGGAACTTCAACCAACGGGGCGCGTTGCTGTCGGCGTACGGGTCCAGCGCAGACGCAGGTGCCGCGACAGCCCCGCGGCTTGCCGCTGAAGGCAATGGCCTTGCCACGCCAGCGGCGAGCCCGGCGTTCATGGCGCGGCGCCACTTGGCCGCGCTCATGCGGGCCTGCCCATGATGCCGCGCGGCCTGAATGCCAGCACGATGATCAAGATCACGAAGGTGAACACCACGCTGTAGGTCGGTACATAGGCCAGGCCATAAGTTTCAGCCAGCCCCAGGATGGCCGCACCGATGGCGGCACCCGGTACGCTGCCCATGCCGCCCACGATGACCACGATCAAGGACGCCAGCAGCAGCCGCGTGTCTTCGCCCGGCACCATGCTCAACTCGACGGCGCCGATCACACCACCGAAGCCGGCCAGCCCTGCGCCCAGCATGAAGGTGACGGCAAACACCAGGTTCACGTTGACACCCGCCGCCGCCAGCATGGCGCGGTCGTCGACGCCAGCGCGGATCATGGTGCCGACCTTGGTGCGGTTGAGCAGCCACCACAGGAACAGGCCGATGGCGATGCCAAAGCCCAGCAAGCTCAAGCGGTAGGCCGAGTAGGCCTTGATGACCGGAATGCCGCGGATGGGGCCTTGCAGCCATTCTGGTGCCTCCATCTGGTAGAACTGCCCTGTGAAGGTCCACAACAGGATGTCGGCGATGACGATGGACAGGCCGATGGTCACCATGGTCTGGCGCAAGTCCTGCCCTTGCATGCGACGCAGGATCAGCACCTGGATCAACAGTCCCGCAACCGCCGCCGCCAGGAAGCCTGCCGCCAGCGCCAATATCCACCAGCCCGTCTCGCGCGCAACGATGTAGCCGATGTAGCCGCCCAGCAGGTACAGCGAGCCGTGCGCCAGGTTGACGTTGCGCATCAAGCCGAACACCAACGTGAAGCCGCTGGCGACGATGAAGTACAGCGACGCCAGCGTCAGGCTGTTGAGCATGGTCACCAGGTACAGGCGCGGGTTGTCCACCAGCGCCCAGAGCGAGAACAGCACGATCGGGCCACCGACCACAATGGCCGTGGCCAGGCGTTCGTTGCGGGTCATGGCCGGGCCCTGATCATGCGGCGCGCCCCCAGTGCCGTTGCGACGCGATGGCTGGCGCCTTGGCAAACACGCCGTCCTTCATGACCGCCAAGATGCGTTTGGGGTCGCGCAGGATGCCGAGGTTGGCCAAGGGGTCACCGTCCACCAGCAGCAGGTCGGCCAGATAGCCGTCCTTCACAGCACCCAGTTCGTGGCCGCGCATCATGATCTGGCCGCCGTACACGGTGGTTGCGCGGATGGCTTCCATCGGCGTCATGCCCAGGTACTTGACGAAAAACTCCAGGTCGCGTGCGTTCTGGCAATGCGGGGTGAAGGCAAAACCGTAGTCGCCACCGGGCAGCACGCGGATGCCACGCTTGTGCATCTTGCTCAGCGACTCCAGCGCCGCGTCCCATTCTTCCTGGTAGCCCCAGCCGGTGGCGATTTCACGGGTGACGCCAAATTCCTCGGCCTCGTTGAGAAGCGCGTACAGGATGGCGATGCCCGGGGCCACGAAGATGCGGTCTTTGGCCGCTTCCATCATGTCCAATGTTTCGGTGTCGGTGAAGCTGGCGTGGTAGATCAGGTCGATGCCGTGGCGCAGCGCCTGCTGCACGCTGGCCTTGGAGCGCGCGTGCACGATGATGCGTTTGCCGCGCATCTTCACTTCTTCAGCAGCAGCCGCCACTTCGGCGTCGGTCATCCAGGTGGTGTGCGAATTGGCGCCAGGCACAAAGTTGTCGCCCGACAGGTTCAGCTTGATACTGTCCACGCCGTACTTCAAGAACATGCGCACCACCCGCCGCATGTCGTCGGCGCCGTTGACGTTGACGCCGAAGCTGAACTCGGGGAACGGCAGGTGCGGCAGCGTCTCGTCGCCCAGCCCGCCCGGCACGGTGATCTCCTGGCTGGCTGCCAGGTACCGGGGGCCGGGAATCTGGCCGGAATTGATCGCGTTGCGGATCACCACGTCCAGCCTCGGCTTGGCACAGGCCGCGCCGACACAGGAGGTGAACCCGGCC
>JANOAQ010000192.1:0-2091 GCA_031411195.1 Burkholderiaceae bacterium
GAGTGTGGACATCCCGCTGGCCGACCCGCACTTCTGGACCATGGCCGGCAGCGTGCGCGTGGCACAGACCTGCCGCGACTGGGGCCTGACCTGGGGCAGCCATTCGAACAACCACTTCGATGTGTCGCTGGCCATGTTCACCCACGTCGGCGCGGCCGCTCCGGGCAAGGTGACGGCCATCGACACCCACTGGATCTGGCAGGACGGCCAGCGCCTGACCAAGGAGCCGCTGCAGATCGTGGGCGGCCATGTGCAGGTGCCCCAGAAGCCCGGCCTGGGCGTGGAGCTCGACATGGCCGAGGTGGAGAAGGCCCACCAGCTCTATCTGCAGCATGGCCTGGGCGCACGCGACGATGCCGTGGCCATGCAGACCCTGCTGCCCGGCTGGCAGTTCGATCCCAAGCGGCCTGCGCTGCAGCGCTGAAACACCGAGAAGGCAACCGACATGCTCACAACCACACGCCGGCAGTTGCTGGCCACCGGGACCCTGGCTGCCCTGGCCACGCTCGCCACTCTGGGCAGCACCGCGGCCGTGGCCCAGACCTGGCCCACCCAGACCATCCGCATCGTGGTGCCCTACGCGCCCGGCGGCTCGTCCGACATCATCGCCCGCGCCATCAGCCAGCCCCTGGCCGAAGCGCTGAAGCAGACCGTGGTCGTCGAGAACAAGCCTGGCGCCAATGGCAACACCGGCACCGACTTTGTCGCCAAGTCGACCGACGGCCACACCATCCTGCTGTGCGACACCGGCGCGCTGGCCATCACGCCCTCGGTCTACAGCAAGCTGCCGTTCGACCCGTCGAAAGACCTGCGTGGCGTGACCATGCTGGCCTATTCACCCCACCTGCTGGTGGTGCACCCGTCGGTGCCGGCCAACAACCTGGCCGAGTTGGTGGCGCTGTCGCACAAGCAGAAGCTGAACTTCGCCGTCACCGCCATGGGCAGCGCGCCCCACCTGGCGGGCGTGGCGGTTGAGAAGGCCACCGGCGCCGAATGGACCTACATCCCCTACAAGGGCGGCGCCCAGGCGATTGGCGACACCGTGGCCGGCCAGACCCAGGTGTTGATGAACGGCATGCTGGCCACCTTGCCCCAGGTGCAGGCCGGCAAGCTGAAGGTGCTGGCCGTGTCCAAGGCCACCCGCATGCCGCTGCTGGGCAACGTGCCCACCATCGCCGAGCAGGGCGTGAAGGGCTTTGAATCGGGCACCTGGCAGGGTGCGCTGGTGCCCGCCAACACGCCGCCCGCAGTGCTGGCCAAGCTGAACGCCGAACTCACCCGCATCATCCGCAGCCCCGCCGTGCGCGAGCGCCTGGTGTCGCAAGGCGCCGAAGTGCATACGATGAGCCCCGCCGACTTCACCACCTTCTTCGAGAAGGAACGCAAGCACTGGGCCGGCGTGGTGGCGCAAGGCGGCATCAAGATCGATTGAGTCAACCACTTCTGAGCAACGGAGTCTCCCCATGCGACCGAATCAACTGCGCACCCTCTGGAAGAGCGGTGGCGCCGCCGTCAACGGCTGGCTGGCCATCCCCAACGGCTTCTCGGCCGAGACCATGGCCCACCAGGGCTGGGACACCCTGACCATCGACCTGCAGCACGGAGTGGTCGATTACCAGGCCATGGTGGGCATGCTGCAGGCCATCAGCACCACGCCAACGGTGCCCGTGGTGCGCGTGCCCTGGCTGGAGCCCGGCATCCTGATGAAGGCACTGGACGCCGGCGCCTACGGCGTGATCTGCCCCATGATCAACACGCGTGAAGAGGCGCAGAAACTGGTGGCCTACACCCACTACGCGCCGCGCGGCACACGCAGCTTCGGCCCGGTGCGCGCCCTGCTGTACGGCGGGCCTGACTACCCCCAGCACGCCAACGACACCATCGTCACCTTCGCGATGATCGAGACGGCCACCGCGCTGGACAACCTGGACAGCATCCTGTCTGTCGAAGGCCTGGACGCGATCTACATCGGCCCGTCCGACCTGTCGCTTTCACTGGGCTGCGCGCCCACCATGGACGACCTCGACCCCAAGGCGGCCGAGGCCGTCGACCACATCCTGGCCCGCGCCAAGGCCCATGACGTGGTGGCCG
>JANOAQ010000193.1:0-1754 GCA_031411195.1 Burkholderiaceae bacterium
TCCTCAATGCCCTGCGCCAAGGCCTGGTGCGCGCCACTTTGCGGCGTGAGAACTGGGTCTTGCGCCGTGCCTTGTTGCAGCGCACCCCGGCTGCGGATGGTTTGGTGGGCGACTCCATTGCCATCAAAGGGTTGCAAGCCGCGCTTCAACGGGTTGCAGGGGTGGACAGCATCGTGCTGCTCAGTGGCGAGTCGGGTACGGGCAAGGAACTGGCTGCACTGGCGCTGCACCATAACAGCCCACGCGCCGAGGGCCCGTTCGTTCCAGTCAACTGCGCCACCCTGTCGCCCGATCTCATCGAGAGCGAGCTGTTCGGTCAGGCACAGTCCAGTGGTGCAGGCGGCCGCCGGGGGCGCGATGGCTTGTTCGTCTACGCCCAGGGCGGCACCCTGTTTCTCGATGAAATCGGCGAGTTGCCGTTGCCGCAACAAGCCGCGTTGCTGCGAGTGCTCGAAGAGCGGCGCATCCGGCCGGTGGGCAGCGAGCAGGAGATTCCGGTGAACGTGCGCATCGTCGCTGCCACCCACCGCAGGTTGTCCGACGAGGTGGCCGCAGGTCGTTTTCGCATGGACTTGTACTACCGCCTGCAGGTGGTCGAGATCAACCTGCCGCCCCTGCGCGCGCACAAGGAAGACATGGCCGCTTTGGTAACCCATTTCGTCAGCACGATGGCGCCGCGTCTGGGCGTGCCTCCCATCGACGTGAGCGACGACGAACTGCGCTATCTGCAGCAGTACGACTGGCCCGGCAATGTGCGCGAACTGCGCAACCTGATCGAGCGATCGCTGATCCTGGGCGCCTTGAACGTGTCGGCCCTCTACCAAGGCCTGGCAAGACAAGACCAGCACGGGCAGCGGCGCGTCGGGCCCAATGGGGGCTCGGTGGGCGTGCCGGCCCACCCGGTCACCACCGACCTGAGCACCTTGGAAAAACTGCACATCCTGGCCGTTCTGGACAGCGTGGCGGGTGACAAGACACGCGCGGCCACCTTGCTGGGAATTTCGCGCCGCACCCTCGAGCGCCGGGTGGCGGAATGGAGAGATTGATCCCCCCCGAAGCGCTTGCAGCGCTGCCTGCGACCAGCCAGAGGCCGGCCGGCGCGGCAGGCACCCGCCAGCACGCAGATGCTGTCTGGCGTCCGGCCTTGCCCCCCGGGTTGGCGGCCCCAGCGGCCCGGCAGAGCCGGCTTTGCGGCGCCTGCTTGCCGCGTGCGTCCCTGGCGAACCCATGACCCATTGGCCCATCCGCCGCAAACTGCTGGCCATGGTGCTGCTGCCACTGGTGGTGGTGTTGCCGCTGCTGGGCGTGGTGCTGCTGGTGTGGGGCAACGCGGCGCTTGACCGGCTGCTGATCACCAAGGTGCGAAGTGACTTGGCAGTGGCCCATGGTTACTTCGAGCGGGTGCAGGGCGAGGTGGCCGCCAGCACCTCGGCGGTGGCCGATTCGCAAGCCCTGCATGCGGCCTTGGGTGCAACTGGGGTTGGCGCGGTCGATGCGGTGGCGCTGCGAGCTTTGCTCGCGCGCTTCAAGTCCCGCGAGGGGCTGGACTTCATCCACCTGCGTCAAGCCGATGGCCGCTTGCTGATGGCCGACTTTGCCGAGGCCGTGGACGCCCAGCCGCTGCTGCCGCCGGTGTCGACCCAGCCAGGGCGGATCACGGCGCATGTGGCTGTTTTGTCGGTCTCCGAACAGGGCCTGTTGGCGCCCGCCGTGCGGGCCCGCGTGCGTGTGCCGCTGGTGGCCACCCGCAATGC
>JANOAQ010000194.1:0-8014 GCA_031411195.1 Burkholderiaceae bacterium
CAAGCCCAGCGTGGTGGCCAAGGGCCTTCCCGCTGGCGTGCCCGAGAGCTTCTGACGCCTCGCCCGCCTGACCCCATGACCCACGCCCTGGCCACCCCCGCCGCTGCTGCCGAATGGCTGGCTGCGCGCGTGCGCCGTGGCGCCAGCAGCACGCTGCGCACCGACAGCCGCCAGGTGCAGCCGGGGGACGCCTTCATCGCCTGGCCGGGTTACGCCACCGATGGCCGCCGCTTCGTGCCCGCCGCGCTGGCCTCCGGTGCCGTGGCCTGCCTGGTGGAAGCCGAGGGCGCCGAGGCCTTTGGTCTGGATGCCACCGATGCCCGCATCGCCACGCTGGCTGGCCTGAAGGCCGCCACCGGCCCCATCGCCGCTGCCTGGAACGGCGAGCCGGCGCGGGCCCTGCAGGTGGTGGCCGTCACCGGCACCAATGGCAAAAGCAGCACCGCCTGGTGGACGGCGCAGGCGCTGACCGCAATGGGCCGGCGCTGTGGTGTGGTGGGCACGCTCGGGATAGGTGAGCCGCCGCTGGGCGACGCGCCCGGCAGCATCGTGCACAACGGCCTGACCACACCCGATCCGGTCACCTTGCAGGCCGGTTTTCGCCACATGGCCGATGGCGGTTTTGCAGCTTGCGCCATCGAGGCGTCGTCCATCGGCATTGTCGAGCAGCGCCTGGCAGGCACACCCATCGCCGTGGCGCAGTTCACCAACTTCACGCGCGACCACCTCGACTTTCACGTCGACATGGCCGCGTATTGGCAGGCCAAGCGGGCGCTGTTCAACTGGCCCGGCCTGCGCGCTGCGGCGATCAATATCGACGATGCGCATGGGGCTGCCTTGGCGGCTGAGTTGGCGCCGACATCGCTGGATGTGTGGACGGTTTCGGTCACCGGCTCGGCCCGCTTGCGCGCCGAGAACCTGGTCTACCTCGACGATGGCCTGGCCTTCGACCTGGTCGAAGGCAGCCAGCGTGCGCCGGTGCGCAGCCGGCTGATCGGCGACTACAACGCAGCCAACTTGCTGGGCGTGCTGGCGGCCTTGCGCGCGCTGGGCGTGCCGCTGGCCGACGCTGCCGCAGTGGTGACGCACCTCACCCCGGTGCCCGGCCGCATGGACCGGGTGCTCGGCCAGGCAGGGCAGCCCGAGGTGGTGGTCGACTACGCCCACACGCCCGACGCGCTGGACAAGGCCCTGGCCGCCCTGCGTCCGCTGGCCCAGGCCCGGGGCGGTGCACTGTGGTGCGTGTTCGGCTGCGGTGGCAACCGCGACGCCAGCAAGCGGCCGCTGATGGGCGCCATCGCCCACCGCCTGGCCGATCAGGTGGTGCTCACCAGCGACAACCCCCGGCTGGAAGACCCGCACGCCATCTTGCAGCAGGTGCGTGCAGGTTTGCCGGCGGATGCGGCGCCCGCCGTGATCGAAGACCGCCACGCCGCCATTGCCCATGCTGTGCGGTGCGCGGCGGCCAACGACGTGGTGCTGGTGGCCGGCAAGGGCCATGAGGACTATCAGGACGTGGGTGGCCACAAGCGGCCGTTCCTGGATGCCGCCGTGGCCGAAGACGCCCTGGCCCAAAGGAGGCCTGCATGAACGCCGGTGGCCTGATGACGCTGGCCCAGGCGCACGCGCTGCTGCCCGCCTCCACTTGGGTGGGTGATCCCGCCATCGTGGGCAACACCGTGCTGCAGCGGGTTCACACCGACACCCGTACCCTGCAGCCGGGCGACCTGTTCGTGGCACTGCGCGGTGAGCGCTTCGATGCGCATGATTTTTTACCTCAGGCCGCTGCGGCCGGTGCGTCGGCCGCGCTGGCTGAACGTGGCCTGGACGATCTGCCCGGGCTGCTGGTGCCCGACACCTTGGCGGCCCTGCAGCAACTGGCGGCCGCCTGGCGCCGCACCTTGCACCTGCCGCTGATCGCGGTTGCCGGCAGCAATGGCAAGACCACCGTCACCCAGATGTTGGCCGCCATCCTGCGCGCCTGGCAGGGCGATGCGGCACTGGCCACGGCCGGCAACTACAACAACCACATCGGCGTGCCGCTGACCGTGCTGCGCTTGCGGCAAGACAGCGCCGTGCACCACCGCGTGGCCGTGCTCGAACTGGGCATGAACCACCCGGGCGAGATCGCCGAGTTGGCCCACATCGCCCAGCCCACCGTGGCCCTGGTCAACAACGCCCAGCGCGAGCACCAGGAGTTCATGGCCAGCGTGCAAGCGGTGGCGCTGGAGAACGGCGCCGTCATCACCGCACTGCCTGCCGATGGCGTGGCGGTATACCCGGCCGACGACACCCACTCCAGCGTGTGGCAAGACCTGGCCGGTGCCCGCCGTCAGGTGCGTTTTGCCTGGGACGGTGATGCCGACGTGACTGCCCAGGCTGACTGGCGCGCCGACGAGCAAGGCGGCCATTGGCTGGTGCGCCTGCAGCTTGCGGGCGCCGAATTGCCGTTGCGCCTGCACGCCCCCGGCCGCCACAACGTGCGCAATGCCATGGCCGCTGCCGCAGCAGCCCTGGCTGCCGGCGCGCCGTTGTCGGCCATCGGCCAGGGGCTGGAAGCCTTTCGTCCGGTGAGCGGCCGATCACAGCTGAGCGGGCTGAACCTGCGCGGCCGCTGGGTGACGCTGGTCAACGACAGCTACAACGCCAACCCCGATTCGGTGCGCGCTGCCATCGACTTGCTGGCCAGCTTGCCCGGCCCGCACTGGCTGGTGCTGGGCGACATGGGTGAGGTGGGCGACCAGGGCCCCAACTTCCACGCCGAGGTGGGGGCCCATGCCTATGCCGCCGGCATCGCGCACTTCTGGACGGCGGGGGCGTTGTGCGCCCACGCGGCATCGGCCTTCGGGGCGGGTGCCAAGCATTTCGACAGCACGGCCACCCTGGTGGCGGCCTTGGGCTCGGCGCCCGATGCGGCCTCGGTGCTGGTCAAGGGATCGCGCTTCATGCGCATGGAACAAGTGGTGGCCGCCTTGCAGCAGCGCAGTGCCACCGGTGGTGAAGGAGAGACGCGTGCTGCTTAGCCTCAGCCAATGGCTGCTCGCGCAGTTCCCCGAGTGGGGCTTCTTGCGGGTGTTCCAGTACCTCACGTTCCGGGCCGTGATGTCGGCGCTGACGGCGCTGCTCATCGGTCTGGGCTTCGGTCCCTGGGTGATCCGCAAGCTCACCGAGCTGAAGATCGGCCAGCCCATCCGTGAGTACGGCATGCAAAGCCACCTGGCCAAGCGCGGCACGCCCACCATGGGCGGCGTGCTCATCCTCATCGGCATCGGCGTGGCCACGCTGCTTTGGTTCGACTGGACCAACCGCTTCGTCTGGGTGGTGATGCTGGTGACCTTCGGGTTTGGCGCCGTGGGCTGGGTGGACGACTGGCGCAAGGTGGTGCACAAGAATCCCGAGGGCATGCGCTCGGGCGAGAAGTACTTCTGGCAGTCGCTGATCGGCGTCGTGGCCGCGGCCTACCTGGCGTTTGCGGTGTCGGAGAGCACCAACCTGCGGGTGCTGGAGCTCTTCATCCGCTGGGTGCAAAGCGGCTTCAGCAACGACCTGCCGCCCAGGGCCGACCTGATGCTGCCCTTCTTCAAGACGGTTAGCTACCCGCTGGGCGTGTTCGGCTTCATCGCGATGAGCTACTTCGTCATCGTGGGTGCCAGCAATGCCGTCAACTTCACCGACGGGCTCGATGGCCTGGCCATCATGCCGGTGGTGCTGGTGGGCTCGGCGCTGGGCATCTTTGCCTACATCGTGGGCAATGTGGTGTACAGCAAGTACCTGCTGTTTCCCTACATCCCCGGCGCCGGTGAACTGCTGGTGTTCTGTGGCGCCATGGCCGGCGCGGGCCTGGCCTTTCTGTGGTTCAACGCCCACCCGGCACAAGTGTTCATGGGCGACGTGGGCGCGCTGTCGCTGGGCGGTGGCCTGGGCACCATCGCCGTCATCACCCGGCAAGAGATCGTGCTGGGCATCATGGGCGCGGTCTTCGTGGCCGAAGTGCTGAGCGTGATGCTGCAGGTCGGTTGGTTCAAGTACACCAAGCGCAAGTACGGCGAAGGCAGGCGCCTGTTCAAGATGGCCCCGCTGCACCACCACTTCGAGAAGGTGGGCTGGACCGAGACCCAGGTCGTCATCCGCTTCTGGATCATCACCATGCTGCTGTGCCTGGTGGGCCTGGCCAGTCTCAAGCTGAGATGACCCACCCCCGCAGCGCCTTCGGCGCTCCCCCTCAAGGGGGCGCCCCCAGCGGACCGGCAAAGCCGGATCCGCGGCGGCCGCTTGCCTGCGCCTTGGCGTGCCGGCCGCCCGGAGCCGTTCAGTGAAGCATCTGCACGACCTTCGTGTGCTGGTACTGGGCCTGGGTGACTCCGGGCTGGCGATGGCGCGTTGGTGCGCGCGCTTCGGTGCGGCGGTGCAGGTGTGGGACTCACGCGATGCGCCACCCCAGGCCGACGCGCTGCGCGCTGCGGTGCCGGCGGCACGCCTGTTCAGCGGTGTTTTGGCTGCCGAACATTTGGCCGGTGTGCAACTGGTGCTCAAGAGCCCCGGCCTGGCGCCGCACGATGCACGCATCGTCCCGCTGCTCGACGCGGCGCGTGCCAACGGTATTGCCATCGCCGGCGAGTTGGACCTGTTCGCCCGCGCCCTGGTCGACCTGAACGCCGACCGAGCTTATGCACCCCGCGTGCTGGCCATCACCGGCACCAATGGCAAGACCACCACCACCGCCCTGTGCGCCATGTTGGTGGAGCGCTGCGGCTTGCGCGTGGCGGCCGCCGGCAACATCGGTCCGACGTTGTTGCACACCCTGGCACAAGCGCTGGACGACGAGCCTGCGCTGATTGAAATTGCAACGGCCGCGCCTGCCGACGAGGCTGTGGCTGCGCCGGCCTCGCAGGAAGTGAGTGCCGAGGTGGGAATCGGCGTTGCCGACCTGGCGCCTGTGGCCGACAACGATGCCGACCCCGCCGACGATGACGCCCCGCTGCAACTGGCCCCGCCACCGCCCGCCGCGCCGGTGTTCCAGTGCCTGCCCGAGGTGTGGGTGCTGGAGCTGTCGAGCTTTCAACTGGACGGCGTTCGTGGCTTCGAGCCGGCCGCCGCCAGCGTGCTCAACATCACCCAGGACCACCTCGATTGGCATGGTTCGATGGACGCCTACGCAGCTGCCAAGGCCCGCGTCTTCGGTGAAGAGGGCGTGATGGTGCTCAACCGCGACGACCCGCGGGTGCAGGCGATGCAGCCCGCGCCAGTGCTGGTCAAGGGCGGGCGAGGCAAGGCCAACCGCCTTGTCGGCCGCAAGGTCGTGCGCTTCGGGCTCGATGCACCGCAGCACCCGGGCGACTTTGGCCTGATCACCGAAAACGGCATGGCCTGGCTGGTGCGGGCCCGCGAGGTGGACGAAACCATCAAGCGCAAACCCAGGCCCCAAGGTCGCCGCGATGCGGCAACCGTACCCCAAGGGGAGTCAGGCATCTCGGGGCGGCCCGTCGATGCCTGGGCCGACGAAGAAGAGATCCTGTTGCAGCGCCTGATGCCCGCCGATGCCCTGCGCATCCGTGGCCGCCACAATGCCGCCAACGCCCTGGCGGCGTTGGCCCTGGCCACGGCCATCGGCTGCCCGCTGGCGCCCATGCTGCACGGCCTGCGTGAATACCACGGTGAGCCGCACCGGGTCGAGTTCATCGCCAGCGTGGGAGGCATCGAGGCCTTCGACGACAGCAAGGGCACCAACGTGGGCGCCACAGTGGCGGCCCTCGATGGCCTGGGCACCGACAAGGCGCCGGGCAAGTTGTTGGTCATCCTGGGGGGTGACGGCAAAGGCCAGGACTTCAGTCCGCTGGCTGCGCCCACCGCCCGCCATGCACGCGCCGTGGCGCTGATAGGCCGCGATGCATCCGCGATCGACGCCGCACTGGCCGCCGATGGCGCCGCCAACGCCGTGCCGCGCCAGCACCACGCCAGCCTGGAGGCGGCGGTGGTCTGGTGCTTTGAGCAAGCCCGCGCAGGCGATGCCGTGCTGTTGAGCCCGGCCTGCGCCAGCCTGGACATGTTCCGCAACTACGGCCACCGGGCCGAGGTGTTCGTCAGTGCCGTGCAGGCCCTGGCCGCCGAGCGCGGGGAGACGGTTTGATGAGCAGCCTGGCACAACGTTTCAACCCTTTGGCCATGGTGCAGCGCTGGCGTGCCGGTGCGGCCAAGCAGGGTGAAGTCCTGCCCATCCGCGATTGGACCGGCCCGGCCAGCGGCCAGCCTACCCGCATTGCCGGCTTCGATCAGGCACTGGTGTGGTGTGTCATCTGCCTGCTGGCCCTGGGCCTGGTGATGGTCTATTCAGCCAGCGTGGCCCTGCCCGAAAGCCCCAAGTACGCGCGGTACTCGCCCACCTTCTTCCTTGGCCGCCATGCGTTGTCGCTGGGCATTGCCTTCGTGGCGGCTCTGGTGGTGGTGCAGGTGCCCGTCAGCGCATGGGAGAAATGGGCGCCGCGCCTCTTCGTGGTCGCGCTGCTGCTGCTGGCCCTGGTCATCGTGCCGGGCGTGGGCAAGGGCGTGAACGGCGCGCGCCGCTGGCTGCCGATGGGGGTGATGAACTTTCAGCCCAGCGAGCTGGCCAAGCTGGCCATGGCCATGTATGCGGCCAGCTACATGGTGCGCAAGATGGACGTGAAGGAGCGCTTCTTCCAGGCCGTGTGGCCGATGGCCGTCGCCCTGGGCGTGATCGGTGTGCTGCTGCTGGCCGAGCCCGACATGGGGGCCTTCGTCGTCATCGCGGTGATAGCCCTGGGCATCCTGTTCCTGGGTGGTGTCAACGGGCGCATGTTCTTCCTCAGCTTTGCGGTGTTGCTGGGCGCCTTTGCCCTGATGATCGCCACCAGCCCCTTCAGGCGCGAGCGCATCCTGGCCTTCATGAACCCCTGGGACCCGGTGTATTCGGCCGGCAAGGGCTACCAGCTCACGCACTCGCTGATCGCCTTCGGCCGGGGCGAGATCACCGGCCAGGGATTGGGCGGCAGCGTTGAAAAGCTGCACTACCTGCCCGAGGCCCACACCGACTTTCTGATGGCCGTTATCGGCGAAGAGCTGGGCTTCTTCGGCGTGGCCTGTGTCATCGTGGCCTTCTTCTGGTTGACGCGCCGCATCTTCGTCATTGGCCGGCAGGCCGTGCAGCTTGACCGGGTGTTTGCCGGCCTGATGGTGCAGGGCATCGGCATCTGGATGGGTGGCCAGACCCTGATCAACATGGGCGTCAACCTGGGCGCGCTGCCCACCAAGGGCCTGACGCTGCCGCTGCTGAGCTACGGCGGCTCGGCCATCCTGGTGAACATGATCGCCCTGGCCATCGTGGTGCGGGTCGACATCGAGAACCGGTCGATGATGCGCGGAGGTAGAGAATGAGCCAACGCCGGGCCGCCCCACGCTGGCTCGCCCCCCTCGGGAGGTGGGCGCTCTGCGCCTCGGGGGTCATGCCGTGCCCCACTTGGTGATCATGGCCGCCGGCACCGGAGGCCACATCATCCCCGGCATCGCGGTGGCCCGCGAGGTGCAGCGCCGTGGCTGGAGCGTCAGCTGGCTGGGCACCGCCACCGGCATGGAAAACAAGCTCGTGCCGCCCACCGGTATTCCGATGGACGTACTGGCCTTCAGCGGCCTGCGTGGCAAGGGCCTGCTGCACACGCTGACGGGCGGGCTGCGCCTGCTCATGGCCTTTTGGGACGCAGCCGGCATCTTGCGCCGGCGTGGCGCCTCGGCGGTGCTGGGCATGGGCGGTTACGTCTGCTTCCCGGGCGGTCTGATGGCCAGCCTGCTGGGCAAGCCGCTGATGCTGGTCAATGCCGATGCTGCATTGCTGTTGTCGAACAAGGCCCTGCTGCCGGTGGCCGACCGCGTGGCCTTCGGCTTCGACGGGCCGGCGGCGCGCATCAAGCGTGGCCTGGTCACCGGCAACCCGGTGCGCACCGAGATCGAAAGCCTGCCCGCGCCGGCCGAGCGCTTTGCCGGCCGCAGCGGCCCGCTGCGTTTG
>JANOAQ010000195.1:0-2156 GCA_031411195.1 Burkholderiaceae bacterium
ACCGCGTTCATCGGGTCGGTGCGGATCTGGAACTCCACCGCCGTGCCCAGCGGGCTGACCAGCGTGGTGTGCAGCGACTGGTAGCCGTTGACCTTGGGGATGGCGATGTAGTCCTTGAAGCGCCCGGGCACCGGCTTGTACAACTGGTGCAGCGTGCCCATGGCCAGGTAGCAGTCCATCAGGTGGGGCACCACGATGCGAAAGCCGAAGATGTCGTTCACCTGCGCAAAGCCGGCGTGCTTCTGGCGCATCTTGCGGTAGATGCTGTAGACCGTTTTCTCGCGGCCCGAGACCTGCACTTTCAGCTTGCTGGCTGCAAAGCCTTTTTCAACCTCGGTGCGCACGCGATCGACGATGTCGCGCCGGTAACCACGGGCCCGCTGCACCGCTTTGGCCAGCGCTGCATGGCGCCAGGGGTACAGGTGCGCAAAGCTGAGCTCCTGCAATTCGCGGTAGATCATGTTCAGGCCCAGGCGGTGGGCAATGGGCGCGTAGATTTCGAGCGTCTCCCGGGCGATGCGGCCACGCTTGTTGGGTGCCATGGCGCCCATGGTGCGCATGTTGTGCAGCCGGTCGGCCAACTTGACCAGGATGACGCGCACATCACGCGCCATGGCCAGCAGCATCTTGCGAAAGCTCTCGGCCTGGCCTTCTTCCCGGGTGCTGAACTGCAGCTTGTCCAGCTTGGTCAGCCCGTCGACCAATTCGGCCGTGGGCGCGCCAAACTTCTCGAACAACTCGACCTTGGTGATGCCGCAATCTTCCATCGCGTCGTGCATCAGCGCGGCCATCAGGGCCTGGGCATCGAGCCGCCAATCGGCCACCAGGCCGGCCACCGCCAGCGGGTGGGTGATGTAGGGCTCGCCACTGGCGCGAAACTGGCCCAGATGGGCCTCGTCGGCAAACTTGTAGGCCTCGCGGATGAGCTTGACTTCAGCTTTGCTCAGGTAGCCCAGCTTCTCGTTCAGCGCCGCGAAGGTGGAGACTTCATCCTTCTCGCCAGGCGCGGCTGAGGTGTTGCGGTTCTTGGCCTGCAACACGGCTGGCAGCAACAGTTCGGCGGCGAAGGATCGGATACCCATGCACCCGAATTTAGCCTGCTTTGTTCAATGGCAAAGGCCACAATGACAAAGGGCACCCGAAGGTGCCCTTTCGACGCGCGAAAACGCTGGATTACAGCGGCACGCGGCGCAGCATTTCAATGCCCACTTCGCCGGCAGCGATCTCGCGCAGTGCCGTGACGCCCGGCTTGTTCTTGCTCTCGATCCTGGGCGCGTGGCCTTGGCTGAGCATGCGCGCACGGTAGGTGGCGGCCAGCACCAGCTGGAAGCGGTTGGGGATCTTGATGAGGCAATCTTCGACGGTGATGCGGGCCATGGGCTTGCCTTCGATAGGGGTGAAAAGTTCAAATCAGGTTCAGCGCCGCAAACATTTGAGACTTGTTGCGAAGCTGCGCCGCGTAGCGCAGGCGCTGGGAATGCACGACGGTCTTCAAATCGAACAACGCCGTCTCGAATAAACCGTTGATTATAACGAAGTCGAAGTGGCGTGCCTGGTCCACCTCGGTGCGGGCGTTCTGCATGCGCTGCTCGATCACCTCGGCGCCGTCTTCGCCGCGGCGCGTCAGGCGCTGGCGCAGTTCGGCCCAGCTCGGTGGCAGGATGAAGATCAGCACCGCGTGCGCAAAGATCTGCTTGATCTGCAGCGCGCCTTGCCAGTCGATTTCCAGCACCACGTCTTCACCACGCGCCAAGCGTTCTTCAATGGCCTTGCGCGAGGTGCCGTAGAGGTGGCTGTGCACCTCGGCCCATTCGAAAAAGTCGCCCTGGGCGGCCATCTGGCGGAACTCGTCCACGCCGATGAACCAGTACTCGCGGCCGTTCTGCTCCTGCCCGCGCGGCGCGCGCGTGGTGTGCGAGACCGACACATCGAGGTGGGAGTCGAGTTGCAGCAAGGCCTTGACCAGGCTGGACTTGCCGGCGCCGCTGGGCGCGGCGACGACGATCAGATTGCCAGGGGTTTCCATGCGCGGATTTTCACCCGGGCCGGCGAGGGGTAAACCCGATTGATACGGATTCTGAGTGGCGCACACTAATCGTCAGTGTGCTGATTAAATGCCTGCGCGCCGCTTGCATGCTTGGGACAACCATGACGAA
>JANOAQ010000196.1:0-4422 GCA_031411195.1 Burkholderiaceae bacterium
AGTGCACCGGTGTGCGCAGCGCCCGCAAGCACATCGGGTGGGCGGTGCGCGGCCTGCCCGGCGGCGAAGACTTTCGCCGCCTGATGAACACGATGGACGACACGCGCCAGCAAGTGGCCGGCGTGTCAGCCTACTTTGAAGCACTGGCCGACCAGCACCCGCTGCTGCCTGCTGCCGCCAATGACGACCAGATCGTGCTGGAAGCATGAGCAAGAAAAAAATCGAAGACTGCATCCGCGACAGCCTGGAGCAGTACTTCAAGGACTTGCACGGCACCGAGCCGCACGCCGTGCACGACATGGTGGTGGGCACGGTGGAAAAGCCGATGCTCGAAGTGGTGATGAAGCATGCCGAAGGCAACCAGAGCAAAGCCGCCGAATGGCTGGGCATCAACCGCAACACCCTGCGCCGCAAGCTACTCGATCACAAGCTGATCAAATGACCTACCCCCGCAGCGCCTTCGGCGCTCCCCCTCCAGGGGGCGCCGCCAGCGGCCCGGCAAAGCCGGTTCCGCAGCGTCCGCTGGCTACGCGCACAGCGGCTTGGCCTGCTCTTCACCTTTCAATCTGCCCATGACCACTGCATTGCTGTCCGTGTCCGACAAGACCGGCATCGTCGAATTTGCCCAGGCGCTGCATGCGCGTGGTGTCAAGCTCCTGTCCACCGGTGGCACTGCACGCTTGCTGGCCGACGCCGGCTTGCCCGTCACCGAGGTGGCCGAAGTGACCGGCTTCCCCGAAATGCTGGATGGCCGCGTCAAGACCCTGCATCCACGCATCCACGGTGGTCTGCTGGCCCGCCGCGATGTGCCGGCCCACATGGCGGCCCTGGCCGAACACGGCATCAACACCATCGACCTGCTGGTGATCAACCTCTACCCGTTTGCCCAGGCCACCGCCCGGCCCGACTGCACACTGGAAGACGCCATCGAGAACATCGACATCGGCGGCCCGGCCATGTTGCGCGCGGCGGCCAAGAACTGGCCCGACGTGGGTGTGGTGATCGACCCGGCCGACTACCCGCAGGTACTGGCCGAACTGGACGGCGGCGGCCTCACCCGCAAGACCAAGTTCAGCCTGGCCCGCAAGGTGTATGCCCATACCGCCGCCTACGACGGCATGATCACCAACTACCTCAGCGCACTGGAGCCCGGCGCCGAAGACCGCCCGGCCGCCGTGCCGCAGCGCGGCGAATACCCCGATGTGTACACGCTGCAACTGGTCAAGACCCAGGACATGCGCTACGGCGAAAACCCGCACCAAAGCGCCGCCTTCTACCGCGAGCGCCAACCCGCCCCCGGCACGTTGAGCCAGTGGGTGCAGTTGCAGGGCAAGGAACTGTCCTTCAACAACATCGCCGATGCCGACGCGGCCTGGGAATGCGTCAAGACCTTCGGCGATGTGCCGGCCTGCGTCATCATCAAGCATGCCAACCCCTGCGGCGTGGCGGTGGGCGCCAACGCCTTCGAGGCCTACGGAAAGGCGCTCAAGACCGACCCCACCAGCGCCTTCGGCGGCATCATCGCCTTCAACCAGCCGCTGGATGCCGGCACCGCCGAAGCCGTGGCACGGCAATTTGTCGAGGTGATCATCGCGCCGGCCATCACCGCCGAAGCGCGCGCCATCTTCGCGGCCAAACAGAACGTGCGCCTGCTCGAGGTGCCGCTGTCGACCCAGGGCAACCGGCTCGACTTCAAGCGGGTGGGCGGCGGCATGCTGCTGCAATCGACCGATGCCAAGAACGTGGTCGCGGCAGAGCTGAAGGTGGTGACCACCCTGCAGCCCACACCGCAGCAGATGGACGACTTGCTGTTCGCCTGGAAGGTGGCCAAGTTCGTCAAGAGCAATGCCATCGTCTTCTGCGCCAATGGCATGACCATGGGCGTGGGCGCCGGCCAGATGAGCCGCATCGACTCGGCCCGCATCGCCAGCATCAAGGCCGAACATGCCGGCCTCAGCCTGGCAGGCACGGCCGTGGCCAGTGACGCCTTCTTCCCCTTCCGCGACGGCCTTGATGTGGTGGTTGACGCCGGCGCCAGCTGCGTCATCCAGCCCGGTGGCTCGATGCGCGACGGCGAGGTGATCGCTGCCGCCAACGAGCGCGGCATCGCCATGGTCTTTACCGGAACGCGGCACTTCAGGCACTGAGCGCGTGGGCCAGCGCGGCGCGCGGGCCCACCACTTGCATGGATTGGGCATCAACCCCGATTGCGACGCTGGGGTGATGCGCTGATGATGGCGTTGCTTTCATGTGCCCGACGCGGCCGCTCACCATGCCCCCATTGATCTTGTTTGTCCGCGCTGCGCTGGCGCTGTTGTTGTTGCCGCTGGCCCTGCTGGCCCAGGCCGCCCCGGTGGTCACGGGCAGTTGGGAGCACGCACTGTCGGCCTTCCAGCCTCCCAAATACCCGCGCGGCTACACCCACTTCGAATACGCCAACCCGGCCGCGCCCAAAGGTGGGCTGCTCAAGCTGAGCAACCCCGACCGCCGCAGCAGCTTCGACAAGTACAACCCGTACACCGTCAAGGGCGTGGCGCCGGCGGCCATGCGCACCTTCGTCTTCGAGACCCTCGCCCACACCTCGATGGACGAGCCCCAGGCCGTCTACGGGCTGATCGCAGAAGAGATGATGGTGGCGCCCGACCTGTCGGCCATCAGCTTTCGCATCCACCCCAAGGCCCGCTTCAGCAACGGCGATGCAGTGACGCCACCCGACGTGGTGCACAGCTTCAAGATGATGAGCGGGCCTCAGGCCTCACCCGAATTTCAAACCGATCTGTCGGGCATCGCGCAGGCGGTGGTGGTCGATGCACGCACGGTGCGCTTCGAGCTGAAGAAGCCCAGCCTGGATGCCCTGTTCGCGGCGACCAAGCTGCCGGTGTTTTCCACCAAATGGACCGCCGGCAAGAAGTTCAACGAGGTGGTGACCGAGATGCCGATCGCCACCGGCCCGTACACCATCACCAAGGCAGAAATGCCCAGCCGCTTCGAGATGCGGCGCAACCCTGACTACTGGGCCACAGACCTGCCCGTGCGCAAGGGTTTCTACAACTTCGACCGCATCATCTACCGCATGTACAAGGACCAGGACGTGCGGCGCGAGGCCTTCAAGGCCGGTGAGTTCGACATCTACAAGGAATACGCCGCCGGCCAGTACGTGCGCAACCACAAGGGCCCCAAGTGGCGAGATGGCCGCATCGTCAAGCAGACCTTCATGGTGAGCACGGGCGTGATGATGCAGGCCATGGACCTGAACCTGCGTCGGCCGAAGTTTCAGGACGCCCGGGTGCGCGAAGCCATCATGTTGGCCTTCGACTTCGAGAAGTACAACCGCTACGGCACCTTCGAGCGCGCCGACAGCATGTTCAACAACACCGAGTTCGCAGCAGTGGGCCTGCCATCACCGGCTGAACTGGCCTTGCTCGAACCCTTTCGTGCGCAACTGCCAGCCAGGGTCTTCGGTCCGCCCTACCGCAAGCCGCGCAATGACAGCAGCCCCAATGCCCTGCGCGACAACCTGCGCCGCGCCCAGGAGTTGCTCATCGAAGCCGGCTGGAAGATCGCCCCCGACGGTCTGCTGCGCAATGCCAAGGGTGAAGTGCTGACCATTGAATACATGGACCCGACACGGGTCGGCCGCTTCGCGGAATTCGAGAGCAATCTGCGCAAGCTCGGAATCAAGTATTCCGAGCGCCTGGTCGACTTTGCGCTGTTCCGCCGCCGCAACGAGACCTTCGACTTCGACCTGGTCATCATCGTCGAGCCCAAGTTCACCCTGCCCGACGCGGGCAACATCGACAGCCTGTATGGCAGCGCCAACGCGATACAAGAAGGTGGCAGCAACTACCGCGGCGTGCAAAGCCCCGCAGTGGATGCCCTGATCAAGCGAATTGCCGATGCCGGCACGCTGGACGATTTGCGCACCGCGTCACGCGCGCTCGACCGGGTGGTGATGTGGAACCACTGGCAAGTGCCCATGCTGTACAGCCGCAGCGAAAACACCTCGTACTGGAACAAGTTCGGCCTGCCCAAGGTGCAGGCGCCCTACATGTCGGCCGACACGATGATCGAGTTTTATTCACAACCCTGGCCGCTGATGACCTGGTGGGACAAGGCACTGGCCCCCAGCCAGGCGCCCATCCCGGCCCCCGCCCGCTGAGCGCCCGAGAGCACAACCATGCTGAGCTACATCCTCAAGCGCATCCTGCTGATGGTGCCCACCCTGCTGGGCGCGCTGACCATCACCTTCATCGTGGTGCAGTTCGTGCCCGGCGGCCCGGTCGAGCAGATCATGGCCGAGGCCCGTGCGTCCAGCGGCGGCGACGAGGGCTACCGCGCCGGCAAGGACATCGACAAGAAGCAGATCGCCGAGCTGAAAAAGCTCTACGGCTTCGACAAGCCGGCCCACATCCGCTACTGGGA
>JANOAQ010000197.1:0-5714 GCA_031411195.1 Burkholderiaceae bacterium
CATGGACGAGGTGATCTACGAGGAATTCAAGGGCACCGGCAATTGCGAAATCCATCTCGACCGGCGGATGGCCGAAAAGCGCGTCTACCCGTCGATCCTGATCAACAAGACCGGCACCCGGCGCGAGGAGTTGCTGCTCAAGCCGGAGATCATGCAAAAGACCTGGATCCTGCGCAAGCTGCTGTACAACATGGACGAGATCGAGGCGATGGAGTTCGTGCTCGACAAGATGAAGTCGACCAAGAACAACCTCGACTTCTTCGACATGATGCGGCGTGGTGGGTGAGCACGGCGCCCCTCGCACGCTATAATCGCGGGTTTTCCGCTTGCGGAAAGTGCTCGGCATGGTGCCGGGTGGCTTCCGACAACACAGCGATCGAATCAAGAAGGTAGGTTACGCATGAAAGACGGCATTCACCCCAATTACCGCGACGTTTGCTTCGTGGACCTGTCCAACGGCTTCAAGTTCGTCACCCGCTCGACGGTCAACACGAAAGAAACCGTGAAGATGGACGACGGCCGTGAACTGCCGATGGTCAAGCTTGAAACCACCAGCGAAACCCATCCGTTCTACACCGGCACGCAAAAGAGCATCGACAGCCTGGGCGGCCGTGTCGAGAAGTTCCGCAACAAGTTTGCCAGCCTGGGCATCAACAAGAAATCGGCGTAAGCCGGTTTCGGGCACCGGGCCACCGGCGCCACCCTGCAAGGGCAGCCAAGGCTGCCCTTTTTCATGCCGGTTTGGCCCTGGTGGCACCCGTTGTAGGCGCGCCTGCAGGGCGACCTCCACGCCGCCTATCATCGCCCGGTGACGCCCAAACCCAACCCTGCCCTGGTTACCCGGGAAGCCGCCAAGCGCCTGCCCCGGCTCGCACTGCTGCTGTTCTGCGCGGCCTATGTGTTGCCCGGCCTGTTTGGCCGCGACCCGTGGCGTGGCGCGGATTTGAACGCCTTTGCGCCCATGCTGGCCATGGCCGAAGGTCGGGCCGACTGGTGGACGCCGACCTTGGGCGGCCTGCCGGTGGATGTGGCCCGACTGCCCTTGTGGATCGGCGCTGCCGCCATCCGGGCCTTGCCGATGTTCGACCCGGCCCTGGCAGCGCGCCTGCCCTTCGCCATGCTGTTGGCACTGACACTGGTGGCCGTCTGGTACGCCACGTTTCATCTGGCACGAAGCGACGCCGCCCAGCCCCTGCCGCTGGCCTTTGGCGGCGAAGCCTTGCCAGTGGACTACGCCAGGGCAATGGCCGATGGCGCACTGCTGGCCTTGATCGCCACCCTGGGGCTGCTGCAACTGGGCCACGAAACCACCCCCGAACTGGCCCAGTTGGCGGCGGTTGCGTGCCTGCAATGGGCCATGGCGGCTGCGCCCCATCGGGGCTGGCCCTCGCGGCTGGGGGTCTTGGTGGCACTGCCGCTGCTGGCTGCCTGCGGCGCACCGGCCATGGCCGTGGCGCTGGGTGGCGGGCTGTTGCTGCTGTGCTGGCGACACGCCGACGCCGGCCTGAAAGCGATGACCCCCTGGGTGGCACTGGCCATGCTGGCCGCCGCCGCGTTGGCCGCCAGCGCTGGCAGCTGGGCCTGGCGCGTGCCAGGCTCGCTGGATTTGGCGGCGCTGGCCCGCCTGCTGCTGTGGTTCTTGTGGCCGGCCTGGCCTTTGGCACTGTGGACCCTTTGGGGCTGGCGGCGCCACCTCGCACAGCGCCACCTCGCCATCCCGCTGATTGGCCTGGGCGTGGCACTGACCGCCTGTATCGGCATGGACGGCTCCGACCGCGCGCTGATGCTGGGCCTGCCTGCCATCGCCGTGTTGGCGGCCTTTGCCCTGCCCACTCTGCAGCGCGGACACACAGCCGCCATCGACTGGTTCTCGGTCTTTTTCTTCACTGTCAGCGCTGGCATCGTGTGGGTGTTCTATGCCGCGATGCATACAGGCACACCGGCCAAGGCCCTGGCCACCATCTTGCGCCTGGCACCGGGGTTTCAGGTGCGCAGTGCGGCCTGGGCCACCGGCCTGGCACTGGCCCTGGCCCTGCTGGCCACGCTGGCCTGGCTGGCCCTGGTGCGCTGGCGCACGGGCCGCCACCAGGAGGTGATCTGGAAGAGCCTGGTGCTGCCAGCCGGTGGTGTGGCCCTGTGCTGGCTGCTGTTGATGACCCTGTGGCTGCCGCTGCTGGACTACGCCCGCAGCAACCGGCCACTGGCCGAGCGCCTGGTGCGGCACATGCCCACAGGCTGCATTGCAGCACCGGGTGCGCCCACATCGCTGGTGGCCGCGCTTGAAGTGCATGGCAAGCGCCGTGTCGACGCCTCGCCTCAGGCGGCTCGCGGCACTTGCCAGGCCATGGTGCTGGTGATTGCGCTGCGCGGGCCTACCGTGGCGCACAGCCAGGCAGCTGCAGCGTTGCAGGCGGGCCAGCGTTGGCAGGCAGTGGCCCGTGAGCGCCGGCCGACCGACCGCAACGAGGAGGTGCGGGTGTACCACCGCAGTGGCATGGCCACCGCGCCGGCGCAGCCGGTTACACCGCTGCCTTGACGGCGCCGGCGCCGGCGCCGGCGACGGCATCGGTCAGGCGTACCCGACCGGCCGGCAGCAGCAGCCGAAAGCGCGAACCCTGCCCGGGCTGGCTTTCGATCTCCAGGCTGCCGCCGTGGCGCTGAGCCACATGCTTGACGATGGACAGGCCCAAGCCTGTGCCACCGGTATCGCGTGAACGGCTGCCGTCCACCCGATAAAACCGCTCAGCCAGGCGCGGCAGGTGCTCACGCGGGATGCCAATGCCATTGTCCTGCACCACCACCTCGCCGCCGCCATCGGCGCGGGTCAGCCAGCCGATCTGGATGACACCGCCCTGCGGTGTGTAGCGCACGGCGTTGTTGGCCAGATTGCCAACAGCACTGAACAATTCGGGCTCCAGCCCGGCCAGCTCCAGCGATATCGGCGCATCCAGCGTGATCTGATGCCTGCCTGCCGACAGGCTGTTGGCATCGACCAGCACGCGCTGCAGCAGCGGCTGCAAGGGCAGCCAGGCGTCGGTGGCCGGTCGCTGGCTGCCCTCCAACTGAGCCAGGGTCAGCAGGTCGGCCACCAGGCTTTGCATGCGGTCGGTCTGCTGCTGCATCAGCTGCAGCACCCGGCTACGCTCTGCCTCGGACAGGCGCAGGCTGGCCATGGTTTCCACGAACCCTGCCAACACGGTGAGCGGCGTTCGGATCTCGTGCGACACATTGGCCACGAAGTCGCGCCGCATGGCATCGGCGCGCAAGCGCTCGGTCACGTCCTGACTGATCACCAGCTTGTGGCCTTCGCCATAGGCCCGCACCACCACCTGCAGGCTCAGGCGCCCTCCTGGGGACGGCAAGTGCAGGGGCTCGCGCCAGGCGCGTGCCTGCAAATAGGCCACAAAGGCCGGGATGCGGACCAGGTTGGTGATGGCCTGGCCGACGTCGCGTCGGGCGTCCAACCCCAGGTGGTCAGCGGCCACCGCGCTGCACCAGGCAATCTTGTCGCTCGCGTCCAGCATCAAGACGCCGTTGGGCGACGCCTCGATGGCCGAGAGGAAATCGGCAAGGCGCTGGTGTTCAGTGGCGAGCGCGGCCTCGCGCTGGCGCAGGGCACGCTCGATGCGGTAGCCCAATTCACCCCACAGGCCGGTATCGCGCGGCGCTGCCTGCTCTTGCGATCCACGCAACCAGCGGATCAGGCGGGCAGTTCGCAAACCATCCAACAGCACAGCCAATGAAGCGCCAGACAGTGCCCCAATGCCAGCGCCCGTGGCCGGCGCTTTCAGAGCCAGACCAGCGAACCAGCCCGCCAGGGCGCCCAGGGCCGTACCGAAGCAGACGCCCAACAGGCGCAGCGGCAACCAACTCATGGATTCAGCAAATCTGCGGCAGCCACGGATCGCTCAAACCGACGCCACGCCCACCTGCTGGGTAAAGCGGTAGCCCGCACCGCGAACCGTCTCGACCATGGTGGAGGCCTGCGCCGGTGCCAGCGCCTCGCGCAGGCGCTTGACGTGCACGTCCACCGTGCGCTCCTCGATGAAGACATGGTCGCCCCACACCTTGTCGAGCAGCAGCGCCCGGCTGTGGATGCGCTCGGGGTGGGTCATGAAGAAGTGCAGCAAGCGAAACTCGGTGGGCCCCAGCTTCAGATCGATGCCATGCCGATGCACGCGCCGGTTGGCCGGATCGATGCGCAGGCCACCGAGCTCGACCATTTCGTCCAGCGCCTCGGGCGCCTTGCGGCGCAGCACCGCGCGGATGCGGGCCATCAGTTCCTTGGGCGAGAAGGGCTTGGTGAGGTAGTCATCGGCGCCGGCATCCAGGCCGGCCACCTTGTCGGTTTCTTCGCTGCGAGCGGTGAGCAGGATGACCGGCAACTCACGCGTGCGCTCGGCGCTGCGCCATTGGCGGGCCAAGGCCAGGCCGGTCTGGCCGGGCAGCATCCAATCGAGCAGAACCAGGTCGGGCAGTACCGCATCCACCTCGCGCTGGGCCTGCTCGGCGCTGGCGGCCAGCGTCACCTGGTGGCCGGCGTGGCGCAGGTTCATCGCGATCAGTTCGGCGATCGCCGGTTCGTCTTCGACCACCACGATGTGGCTCATGAAATTGAATCCTTGGTTCAGCGAACGAGGTTCTCGACCGCGTCCACTGGGCTGTGGCGCACGTCGGTACCCTTGACGATGTAGATGATCTGCTCGGCCAGATTCTTGGCGTGGTCGCCCACCCGCTCGATGGCCTTGGCCACAAAGACCAGATCAATGGCCGACGATATGGTGCGCGGGTCTTCCATCATGTAGGTGATGAGCTTGCGCATCAGGCCGTCGAACTCCTGGTCGATCTGGTCGTCCTGGCGCAGCACTTCGACCGCAGAGTCCACATCCAGGCGCGCAAAGGCGTCCAGCACCTTGCGCAGCTGGCGGGTGGCCAGTTCGCATTCGAAAGTGAGGTCGGCCACCGGCAGGCGCATGCGGCTGGAAACGCCCGAGCCCAGCAGGCGCTGCACCGTGCGGGCGATTCGGGCCGCTTCGTCACCGATGCGCTCGAGATTGGCGATGGTCTTGGACACGGCGATCAGCAGGCGCAGATCACGCGCGGTGGGCTGGCGGCGGGCAATGATGGACGACAGGTCGCGGTCGATCTCGACCTCCATCGCATTGACGCGCTCTTCGGTCTTGAGAACCAGCAGCGCACCTTCTCCATGGAAGTTGGCCAGCGCGTGCACCGCCTGGGCCACCTGCGATTCGACCAGGCCGCCCATTTCGAGCACGCGGGTGGAGATGCCGGACAGTTCGTTGTCGAACTGGGTAGAGAGGTGCTTGTCGGTCATGCAGTGGTCCTTGTTGCCATCAACCGAACCGGCCGGTGATGTAGTCCTCGGTGTCCTTGCGCTTGGGATGGGTGAACACCTCGTTGGTGGCACCAAACTCGATCAAGTCGCCCAGGTACATGTAGGCGGTGTAATCACTGCAGCGCGCGGCCTGCTGCATGTTGTGGGTGACGATGAGCACGGTGTAGTCGGCCTTGAGCTCAGCGACGAGTTCCTCGATATGAGCCGTCGGTATCGGGTCGAGCGCAGAACACGGTTCGTCGAGCAGCAGCACTTCGGGCTTGATGGCGATGCCGCGCGCGATGCACAGGCGCTGCTGCTGCCCGCCTGACAGGCTGGTGCCGCTCTGGTTTAACTTGTCCTTCACTTCCTTCCACAA
>JANOAQ010000198.1:0-4021 GCA_031411195.1 Burkholderiaceae bacterium
CGCGCCGTCACACACCACCAGCCAGTCGGCGCGCAGCTGGAAAGCACCGTCGCTGGTGTGCACGTCGATCAACACGCTGTCGGCTTGCGGTGTGACGGCGCTGACCTTGTGCTTCCAGCGCAGATCGATGCCGGGCAGCGCCTGGGCGTGCTCGACCAGGTACTGCTCCAGGTAGTACTGCTGCAGGTTGACCATGCCCGGGCGCTCGTGGCCGGCCTCGGGCAGCAGGTTGAAGTTGAAGACCTCGCGCTCGCCGAAGAAGGTGCGGCCCACGTTCCAGGTGACGCCCTTGTCCACCACCGGCTGGCCGCAGCCCAGGCGATCCAGCACTTCGAGCGCGCGCTTGGCGTAGCACAGCCCGCGCGAGCCCACGCTGACGGTGTCGTCGTCGTCGAGCAGCACCACCGGCAAGCCCAGCTGGGCCAGGTCGATGGCGGCGGCCAGGCCCACCGGGCCGGCGCCGATGACCACCACCGGGTGGCGGGCCACTGTGCTGGGTGCATCGAGGTTGGCCGGGCGCTGGTAGGCGTAGCGCGGGTAGGTGTAGGTGCTGAGCATGGCCGCTGTGCCCCTGGGTCAGGCCGATGCGCCGGGCGCCAGTTCCTTCTCGTGCATCCACGCGGCGTGGCGCGGCGCGCGCTTGGTGGCCGCCCACTCGTTGAGCATGTCCCACTTCACCGTGTCCAGGTCCTGCTGCATCTTGGGCGTGGCGGTGTCCACGGCCAGTTCGAGCCGGTGGCCGTTGGGGTCGAAAAAGTAGATGCTGTGAAAGATGGTGTGGTCGGTGGGCCCCAGCACGTCGATGCCGGCAGCCTGCAGCTTGGCCTTGGCGGCCATCAGCTCGTCCATGCTGCCCAGCTTGAAGGCGATGTGCTGCACCCATTCAGGCGTGTTCGGGTCCTTGCCCTGGGTGGGCGAATTGGGCAGCTCGAAGAAGGCCAGCACATTGCCGCCACCGGCGTCCATGAAGACATGCATGTACGGATCGGGCGCGTGGGTGCTGGGCACGTGGTCTTCGGCAATGGCCAGCACGAAGTTCATGTCCAGGTGGTCGCGGTACCACTCCACCGTTTGCTTGGCGTCCTTGCAGCGGTAGGCCACGTGGTGCATGCGTTGGATCTTCATGGGGTTCTCCAAAAGTGCAGGATCAAGCGTGAGACCAAAGGCGCTTCGGGGGGGTCAAGTTTCCAGTGCTTTCCACATCTGGATGTCGCGCTCGGCGGTCCAGATGCGGGGGTCGGGGTACTGCGTCACTTCGTCGTAGCAGCGTGTCACGTCGAACGGCATGCAGTGCTGAAAGATCACCCAGTGGCCATACTTGGGCGCCATGGCCTGCATCGTGCGCTTGTAGACGGCATTGAGGTCTTGCCCGGCGGCTACGCCGGCCAAGACGTTGCTGTACACGTCGGCGATGAAATCGCGCGTGCCTTGCAGGCCGGCGGCCACCGCCTCGGGCGTGGTGAGGGCGGCGCCCCGGCCGGGCACCAGTTGGGCGGGCTGCAGCGCGGCGATGTTGTCCAGCGTCTGCGGCCAGTCCTTGAAGTAGGCGTCGCCGGCATAGGGCGTGGCGTCGAACTCGACCAGATCGCCGCTGAACAGGATCTTCTGCTGTGGCAACCAGGCCACCGTGTCGCCCTTGGTGTGGCCACGTCCCAGCTGGATCAGCTGCACTTCCAGTTGCCCCAGCCAGATCGTCATCTTGCCGGTGAAGGTCATGGTGGGCCAGGTCAGGCCGGGGGGCACGCTTTCGACGTTCTGAAACAGGCGCGGGAAGCGGCCGATCTCGCTGGCCTTGTCCTGCTCGCCGCGCTCGACGATCAGGTCACGCGTGTCCTGGCTGGCGATGATGTGCTCGGCCCCATAGGCCGATGCGCCCAGCACGCGCACCGCGTGGTAGTGCGTCAGCAGCACGTATTGGATGGGCTTGTCGGTCACCTCGCGGATGCGGCGAATCACGTCTTGCGCCATCACCGGCGTGGCTTGCGTGTCGAGCACCAGCACCGCGTCGTCGCCGATGATGATGCCGGTGTTGGGGTCGCCCTCGGCGGTGTAGGCGTAGGCGTTGTCGGACAGCTTGGTGAAGCTGACCTTCTTCACTTCCAGGTCGGCTTGGCTGGCAAAGGCTTTGGTCGGGGCTTGGCTCAAGGGATGTCCTTCGTCGGAGGTGCCGCGCTGGGTGCGCTGGCCTGGTGGAAAGTATGCGATGTCAATTTGCGCTTGTCAAATCAATTCGCCTTAAACGAATTTTCAACAAAACCTCACACCAGGTATCCAGGCTTTTGATTCAGCGACGGGAGGTTTCCCCACACCATTTCGGTTGGGATGTGGACGAAAACCAGGCCTCCCCTTCAATGAGGCCTCGCGGCCGCAGCACCCATGGCCCGCACCGTCCTGTTCGTCGACGATTCGTCCACCATCATCACGACGGTGATGATTGCCCTCGAAGGCGAGCCGTTCCGTGTGGTCACCGCCCAGGACGGGGTGGAGGCCATGTGCAAGATCCGCGCGGGCTTGCGGCCCGATGTGATCGTCACCGACTTGAACATGCAGGTCATGGGCGGACTGGAGCTGATCGCCCAGGCAAAGGCACTGCTGCCTCACATCCCCATCCTGGTGATGTCGGTCGAGACCTTTCAATTGCCACGGGACGAGGCGCGCCGCCTGGGCGCTGCGGGCTGGATCGTCAAGCCCATTGGCCGCGAGGCGCTGATCGACACCCTCAACCTGGTCCTGAGAACGGGTTGATGAGCGTCGGCGCACACCTCATTTCAGCGGAATCGGCAGGGCCCGATCAACGGCCACTGCCGTGACAGCGTTCTGCGGCGAGCCTTCGATCAGCCGGTCGCTGTAGGTCAGGTAGACCAGCGCATTGCGCTTGGCGTCGACCATGCGCACCACGCGCAGGCGCTTGAAGACCAGCGAGATGCGCTCGCTGAAGATCTCATCTTGCTGGCGCAGCGGCTTGGCAAACTTGATCGGCCCCACCTGGCGGCAGGCGATGGAGGCCTCGGCCTTGTCTTCGGCCAGGCCCAGCGCGCCCTTGATGCCACCGGTCTTGGCACGCGAGACATAACAGGTCACGCCCTCCACGCCGGGGTCGTCGTAGGCCTCGACCACCACCTTGTGGTCGGGCCCCAGCAATTTGAAGACAGTGTCCACCTCGCCGATGGGTTCAGCGGCCTGGGTGCAAGCGCAGGCCAGTGCCGCAGCGATCAGGCCGCCCAGGGCACGGCGAAGCGGGTGCGTCTTCGAAGGGGCTTGATTCATGGTGAGGCTTTCGGGTCTGAAATGGGTGAAGGGTGGGCGCGCCAGCCCAGCCGGGCCGAGGCCTGCGCGCCGGCGTGGCGCAGCAACTGGGCCATGGGGCCTTGCCAGCCGGTGTCCAGTGCCGCCGAGGGCCCGATGGCGGTGAGGGCCAGCACGATTTCGCCGCGGTGGTCCAGCACCGGCGCGGCCAGGGCGCTGACGCCGGCCACCACCGCGCCGTCGGCCCGCGCCAGGCCCTGGGCGCGCACCTCGGCCAGGGTGTCGCGTGCAAAGGCGGCCCAGGTGGGCAGGCCGGTGGTGGCGCGGCGTTCGGCTTCGTAGAGTGGCCGCACCAGGCTTTCGGGCAGCCAGGCCGCGTACAACTGGCCCGAGGCCGTGCCGGCAATCGAGAACACCGTGCCGTGGCGCATGTTCACGTGTACGGCAGCGGGTGACTCGGCCAGCCGCACGATGGTGGGGCCGTGGGTGCCCCACACCGCCATGGCCACGGTGTGCCCGCTCTGCTGGGCCAGGGCCTCGATCACCGGGGTGGCAATGCGCACCGGGTCGGCCTGCTGCAGGCTCATCAGGCCCATCTGCAGGGCCAGCGCGCCCAGGCCGTAGCGGCCGGTGCCTTTGTCCTGCTCCACCAGGCCGATCTTGCCGAAGCTCACCAGGTAGGGATGCGCCTTGGCCGCGGCCATGCCGGCGGCGGCGGCCAGCTCTTTGAGCGGCAGCGCGCGGCCGGCATGGGCCAGCGCGCGCAGCAGCTGGC
>JANOAQ010000199.1:0-2249 GCA_031411195.1 Burkholderiaceae bacterium
AGGGCCAGGGTAGATTGGGTGCGGTCAAACATGGGCAGTCCTGTGGAGAGGGTGGACCCGTCGAGTGGCTGGCACACCACCATGTGTGGCACTCAACCAAGTGTCGGGCTGCCCAGGCGAACGGCTGATCCGGCAGCGGCACGCAGGCCATCCCTGACAGGGCCGGTGTGCGCTCCCCGGTGGTAAGCCACCTCGGGCCTTGGTTGCCCTATCGCCAGTTGCGCACAGGGCTCAAATTGTAGCGGACGGCGTTTGTTCAGCGCTGCAAAAGGGCCACGCGCTCTTGTGCGGCAGCGCTGGCGGCCGGTGCCATCGGCTGGATGGCGGGCAGCACGGGCAGGGTCGACAGCGGTGCCAAACTGGGGGCATTGATCGCCACCGTGCGGCCTTCGGCCACCCGTTGCAGGTGCAGTTGCTCGGACAGCACCTTGCCAACATAGCCGCCGTCATCCTGCGTGTTGCCGGCGCCGACGTAGTGGCGCAGGCCAGCTTCCAGGCCGCCAGCGCGGGCAATGCATTCCTTGAGCACTTGCACGCCCACCCGCAGATTCGCAACCGGGTCGAATGCCGCACGTATGCCACCGAATGCCTCGTACTTGTCGTCGTGCACCTTGGTCATGACCTGCATCAGGCCTTGCGCGCCGACATTGCTTTGCGCAAACGGGTTGAAGCTGGATTCGACGGCCATGATCGCCAGGATCAGGGTGGGATCCAGACCTACGCGTCGCCCAACCGCCCAGGCCTCCTGAACCAGCCGGCTCACCGGTTCGGGTGCCACCTTGTAGCGGCGTGCCAGCCATTGGGCAACTGCCGCTTGCTGGCGAGGCAGGTCTTTGGGATCCGCCGCAGTGGCGCGGGCCACGGCATCGGGTTCAGGCTCTGGTTGGTCATCGACACGTGGCTCGCGGGCCTCGTGGCGCGCCAGCAGCCAGTCGAGTGCGCGCTGTTCAACGGCTGAACGCATTTCAGTGCGTCCACCGGCAAACAAGGCCAATCCCACGACACAAAGGCCCAGCAGCGCCAGCGTGTTGTGGCTGACCTCGAGCAGACCCGCGCCCACATCGCGCAGGAACACCCGTGTCGATTCGACACAAGTGTTGGCGGCAGCGCGCAACTGGTGGATTACTGTCATGGAAAGACCTCTGGTGCAGGCCGCCGAGCGACCCCTACCGAACGCCAGGGCAATGGGCCTGTGCGGTCAATAATGATTGAAAGCTTCAGTCGAACCAACAAATGCCGCGACTTGGCGCCGACCATGTTGCTCGAACCCGCGCCTGACTAGGCAGGCGACAGCGGGTTTACCCTGAATTCGTGCGATTTGGCGGATTCTAGGAAGGCTTGTAATAACCAGTCAAGCATATCAATCGAGTTCTTAATGCATTTTGATCTATGAAATACCGTGATCTGCGTGACTTTGCGGGGCAACTGGAAAGTCTGGGCGAGCTTCGGCGCGTGTCTGAAAGCGTGTCGCCACACTTGGAGATGACGGCACTGTCCGACCGCGTGCTGCGTGCCGAAGGGCCGGCGCTGTGGTTCGAACGGCCCACCGGCCACACCGTGCCCGTGCTGGCCAATTTGTTCGGTACGCCACGGCGTGTCGCGCTGGGCATGGGCGTGGACGATGTGCGCGAGCTGCGCGAGATCGGAAGCCTGCTGGCACGCTTGAAAGAGCCTGAACCGCCGCAGGGGCTGAAGGATGCCGGGCGCCTGATGCAGATGGCCAAGGCCTTGTGGGACATGAAGCCGGTGCGCCGGCGCGACGGGCCTTGCCGCGAGGTGCAACTGCACGGTGATGAGATCGACCTGGCGCGCTGGCCGATCCAGCACTGCTGGCCTGGCGACGTGGCACCGCTGATCACCTGGGGCCTGGTGGTCACACGTGGGCCGCAGGCCATCGAGCGGCCGCGCCTGCGGCAAAACATCGGCATCTACCGGCAGCAGGTGATCGGCCCGCGCGAGGTGATCATGCGCTGGCTTGCCCACCGGGGCGGGGCGCTGGACTTCCGCGACTTTGCCCGGGCCAACCCCGGCCGGCCGTTTCCGATGGCGGTGGCCCTGGGTGCCGACCCGGCCACCACCCTGGGTGCCGTGACGCCCGTGCCCGACAGCCTGTCGGAGTACCAGTTTGCCGGCCTGCTGCGCGGCAGCGCCACCGAGTTGGTGGACTGCGTGGTGGGCGATGCCGGCCGCATGCTGCAGGTGCCCGCCACGGCCGAGGTGGTGCTCGAAGGCCACATCCCCACCGCCGA
>JANOAQ010000200.1:0-2039 GCA_031411195.1 Burkholderiaceae bacterium
CCGGGCGACTTAAACAAACTTCAGGAGCCCGGGCGGCCACCCCGCCTGCCCCTGCCTGGGCTCGCGCCAACGTCAAGCGTGAGTCAAACGACAGCGGAAACCGGAGGCAACGCCAACTCCGCCACCTCATCCCCCCGCAACCGGCTGTGCCACATCACGCGGGGCTGCGACATTTCCCAGGGCATGCCGCGGTGCAGCAGGCAGCGGTTGTCCCAAAGCACCACATCACCGGCCGTCCAGTGATGGGTGTGCACCCTTGTCGGCTGGCAGGCCCATTCGACCAGGCCTTCGAGAAACCGCTCGGAGTCTTCAGGCGCCATGCCGGGGATGGCATGCGCATGGCGACCGATCAGCAGTGACTTGCGGCCGGTCTCGGGATGCACCTTGACCAGCGGCCGCAGCGGCGCCGCCGTCTGGTCCATGCCATAGCCCACATAGGCCGAGTTGGGGTTGTGGTGGTGGCCCAGCTTCGATTGCGAGTACCGCAGCGAATGGTGGGCCGAGCGTTCGTGCACCAGGGCTCGGGTGGTCTCGTCCAGCGCGTCGTAGGCCGCGCGCATGTCGGCAAAGCTGGTTTCGCCACCGGAGGTGGCCACCACCTCGCCCGAGAACACCGCGCCTTTTGACATCACCGGCATGTAGGTGCTGTCGGCATGCCAGGCCATGTTGCCGACGATGACCTTCATCATGTCGTCCCACTCGGCCGGGGTGTGGCTGCGTACCGTGCCGTCGGCCTTGACGTTGGAAATCGCCACGATGTCGCCGCCGCCGATGCGCTCGATGGCGCCGAACCGCTTGGCAAAGTCGATCTGTTGTTCGTTGGTGAGAAATTGGCCGGGGAATACCAACAGCGCATGCACCAGCCACGCGGCGTGGATGGCCTGCCAGTCGGCCTGGTCCAACTCGGCCAGCCGCACGCCGGTGACTGTGGCGCCAAAGGTGGCGCCGGTGGGGGTGATGCGCAGCGTGCTCATGCGGGTCTCCGGGCTTGGGGCAGATCACCCAATCTACGCCCGTCACCTGCGGCCGCACTGTCGCGCGCAGGTCAGCCGGGTTGGCGCAGCTTGAAGCGCTGCAGCTTGCCGGTCTCGGTGCGTGGCAGGCCGCTGAGAAATTCGATCGCCCTCGGGTACTTGTAGGGTGCGATGCTGGCCTTGACGAAGTCTTGCAAGGCCTTGCTGTCGGCCAACTGCCCTGTCTTGAGCACCACGAAGGCCTTGACGATCTGGCCGCGCTCTTCATCGGCCACGCCGATCACCGCGCACTCGGCCACGGCCGGGTGGCGCAGCAGGCAGTCTTCGACCTCGGGCCCGGCGATGTTGTAGCCCGACGAGACGATCATGTCGTCGGTGCGCGATTGGTAGACGAAGTAGCCGTCGGCGTCTTGCAGGTAGGCATCACCCGTGAGGTTCCAGCCGGCTTGCACATACTGGGTCTGGCGCGCGTCGTCCAGGTAGCGGCAACCGGTGGGGCCCTTCACGGCCAGGCGGCCGATGGTGCCGGTGGGCACCGGCTGAAGCTGGTCGTCCAGCACGCAGGCGCGGTAGCCGGGGATGGCGCGGCCGGTGGCGCCGGGGCGGGCGCTGGCCTCGTCGGCCGAGATGAAGATATGCAGCAGTTCGGTGGCGCCGATGCCGTCGATCAGCTCGATGCCGGTGGCTTCACGCCACAGGGTGCGGGTGGCCGCCGGCAGCGCCTCACCTGCCGACACGCACTTGCGCAAGGTGCCGCCCTGCCCAACCGCCAACCCACGCTCGTGCGCTGCCTGGGCCATGGCCCGGTACGAGGTGGGCGCGGTGAACAGCACCGTGGCACCGTGGCGCGCGATGCCATCGAGCAGATCGGATGGCGAGGCCTTGGCCAGCAGCACCGTGGCCGCACCCACGTGCATGGGAAACAGCAGCAGCCCGCCCAGGCCGAAGGTGAAGGCCAGCGGCGGGCTGCCGATGAACACATCGTCGGCAACGGGGCGCAGCACGTGCGGTGCAAAGCACATGCAGGCCGCCATCACATCGCGGTGCAAGTGCATGGTGGCCTTG
>JANOAQ010000201.1:0-2677 GCA_031411195.1 Burkholderiaceae bacterium
GCATGTAGAAATAGTCACCCGAGATGCCGCCAAAGTTGATCAGGTCGGCCTCGCCCACCGTGCGGCGGTGGGTCAGCAGGCTCTCGCCAATCTGCAGTTCTTCGAAGTGCCGGCGGAAGGGGTGGGTGCCGGTCTCGATCAAGCGGGCGCCACGCACGTGTTCACCCGTCACCGCCGCCAGCATGGTGGGCGAGCCTTGCACCGCCGCGCGCTGCAGGTAGTGCTTGACGGCGCGCAGGCCGCCCAGCTCTTCACCCCCACCCGCGCGGCCCGGTCCGCCGTGCTTGAGCTGCGGCAGCGGCGAGCCGTGGCCGGTGGATTCGGTCGCAGCCTGCGCATCCAGAATGTGCAGTCGGCCATGCCAGGCGGCCATTTGCGGGATGATCTGGGCGGCAACGGCCGGCTCTCGCGTCACCAGCGTGGCCACCAGGCTGCCCTGCCCCCGTGCCGCCAGGGCCACGGCTTCGTCGAGGCCGTCGTAGGGCATCAGCGTGCTCACCGGTCCGAAGGCTTCGATGTCGTGCACGGCGTCGGTGCTCAGTGGCTGTTTGCACAGCAGCAGCGTCGGGGCGAAGTAGGCGCCGTCGGCGGTGCCCTCGCCCACCGCTTGCGGCGGCTCGCCTCCGCAAACCAGCTCGGCACCCTGGCGCAGCAGGGCCACGCACTCGGCCACATCGGCCAGCTGGGCATGGCTGGCCAGTGCGCCCATGCGCACGCCTTCAACCGCCGGGTCGCCCACCACGACCTTGGCCAAACGGGCGCGCAGGGCACTGGCCACCGCGTCCAGGTGCTGGCGCGGCACGAAGGCGCGGCGGATGGCGGTGCACTTCTGCCCCGCCTTGACCGTCATCTCACGCGCCACCTCCTTGACGAAAAGCTCGAACTCGGGCGTGTCGGGGCCGCACTCGGGCGCCAGGATGGCGCAGTTGAGCGAATCGGCCTCGGCATTGAACGGGATGCTGCGCGCCACCAGATTGGCGTTGACGCGCAGGCGTGCTGCCGTGTCGGCGCTGCCAGTGAAGGTGACCACGTCCTGCGGGCCCAGGCGATCGAGCAAATCACCCGTGCTGCCGATCACCAGCTGCAGCGCACCCTCGGGCAGGATGCCCGATTGCACGATCAGCCGCACCGCCGCCTCGGTCAGGTAGCTGGTGGATGTGGCCGGCTTGCCGATGCAGGGCATGCCCGCCAAAAAGCTGGGCGCCAACTTTTCAAGCAGGCCCCAGATGGGGAAGTTGAAGGCGTTGATGTGCACCGCCACACCACCCCGGGGAACCAGGATGTGGCTGCCCGCAAACTGGTTGCTCTTGCCCAGGCTGAAGGCCGGGCCTTCATGCACCAGGTTGCCCGAGGGCAGCTCATTGCCGCCCACGCCGGCATACGCAAACAGGGTGGCACTGCCGCCTTCGATGTCGATCCAGCCATCGGCACGCGTGGCGCCGGTGTGGGCCGACACGGCGTAGAGCGCTTCCTTGTGCTCATTGAGAAACTTGGCCAGCGCCTTCAGCCGCTCGGCCCGTTGCTGAAAATCGAACTTCAGCAAGTTCGGCAGGCCCACCGTGCGCGCATGGTGCAGCGCCTCGCCGAAGTCGATGGCCTCGGCATGGGTGTGGGCCACCGTGCGGCCGTTGACGGCGCTGCGCAGCGCCGTGCCGGCCTGCTGGCCCAGCCAGCGGCCACCGATGTAGCTTTGAAGTTGGAGCATGGTTCGACTCAAGGTGTTACGTGCAAGGCGACGACGCAAATGGCCTAACCCAACAGACGCCGCGGAACCGGCTTGGCCGGGCCGCTGGCGGCGCCCCCCTGGGGGGGAGCGCCGCAGGCGCTTCGGGGGGGTTAGGGAACGTATTTCCAGGTGCCCTTGTCGATGAGCACCATCACGCGGGCGCGCTGGTCCAGGCCCAGGTGGTCGTTGGGCGACATGTTGAAGATGCCGTGGGCGCCATGCAGGTCTTTCACCTGCTCCAGCGCGTCACGCAGCGCGGCGCGGAATTCCAGCGTGCCAGGCTGGGCTTTTTTCAGCGCCACCGGGATGGCGGCGTTCATCAGCAGGCCGGCGTCCCAGGCGTGCGCACCAAAAGTGCTGGCGCTGCCCTTGCCATGCGCCGCCTCGTAGGCGGTCACATAGGCCATGGCCGTCTTCTTCAGCGGGTGGTTGGCAGGCAGTTGCTCGGCCACCAGCACCGGGCCAGCGGGCAGGAAGGTGCCGTTCATGTCGGCGCCGCCCACGCGCAGAAAGTCGGCATTGGCCACGCCGTGGGTCTGGTAGATCTTGCCGGTGTAACCGCGCTCCTTCAGCGTCTTGGCCGGCAGCGCGGCGGGCGTGCCCGAGCTGGCGATCAGCACCGCGTCGGGCTTGACCGCCAACAGCTTGAGCACCTGGCCCAGCACCGAGGTGTCGTTGCGGGCATACCGCTCGTTGGCGGCCACCTGCAGCTTCTTCAGGCCGGCGGCCTTGCCGAACTCCTGGAACCAGCCTTCGCCATAGGCATCGGCAAAGCCGATGAAGGCCACCGTCTTGACGCCGTTGTTGGCCATGTGTTCGGCAATGGCCAGCGACATCATGATGTCGTTCTGCGGCGTCTTGAAGACCCAGCGGCGCTTGGCGTCCTGCGGTTCGATCACACGCGACGAAGCCGCCAACGAGATGGTGGGCGTCTGGCCCTCGCTCACCACG
>JANOAQ010000202.1:0-1862 GCA_031411195.1 Burkholderiaceae bacterium
GGCGCTCACCGGGCGGCAGCCGCGCTTTCAGATCCTCCTGCTTCTGCACCGCGCCCACCGCCAGGTTGACGCCAAGCACCTGGTGATTGCGCGCCACCACCTTGCGCGCCGCGCCGGCCTTGCTCTCGTCGAAGAGGATGAAGTTCTCCAGCAGGTCGAGCAGCCGGCCCCGATCGAGCATGCCGTTGAGCAGCACCTCGGCCGCCACGCTGCCCTTGTCGGTCTCTTCTAGCCGCTTCCACTCGGCGTAGTGGTCCCAGCCGCTCGTCACCGACCCGTAGCGCGCCGAGCTGCCGTTGCTCACCACGATGAAGGCGTTGTGGTGGAAGGCGTGGGCGATGACGTTCTCGTCCAGGTAGTCCTTCAGGTTGCCCTCGTAGGCGGCCCGGATGTTGACGTAGACCGCCTTGAGCTCGATGAAGACCAGCGGCAGCCCGTTGACGAAGCACACCAGGTCGGCACGGCGGTTGTAGTTGGGTGCGCGCAGGCCGGTAATCTTCAGCTCGCGCACCGCGACGAAGCGGTTGTTCAGCGGGTCACGAAAGTCGATCACCCGGGTGTTCGTCTGGCGCGTCTGGCCGGCGGCATCGCGCCAGCGCACCGGCACCCCGTCGCGCATCAGCGCATGGAATGCCCGGTTGTGTTGCACCAGCGATCGAGTGTGGTCGTGCTGGGTCATCGCCGCCACGGCGTCGTCGATGGCGGCCTGTGGCAACTCAGGGTTCAGCTTGACCAGCGCCGCCCGCAGATCACGCACCAGCACCACGTCGCTTGTGCTGGCCCGGCCCAGCAGGCCGTCGGGGCCGAAGGTTTCGCTGTTCCAGGCATAGACACTTTCCCAGCCGAGTTGATGCTCCAGGTGCCTGGCGAACGTGGCCTGTACCAGACGGTCTTCGCTGTTGATGTCGGTGTAGGCCATGCCCGGCTACGCCCCTGCCGCGTCAGCTGGGGCGCGCCGCAGCCCATCGGCACCGGCCAAGGGGGCGTTCAAGGCCACCACACCGACCGTGGCGGCCGTGGCACCAGCTCGCGCGCAAGTTGTTTTCGACATCGCTGCTCCCTGTACCGGCCGGTGAACTGCCCCACCGCGCCCATTCGGGTCGTCTGGCAAGGCCACCGGCTGAAAGACAAGGCGCCGGGGTATCACGGACATTGACCGCCGAGTGTCCTTTAGTTTTCACAGTCAAATCAAACACTTGCGGGGGTGGGTGACAAGTCTCGTGACGGCTTTGCACCCGATTCAGCCACCGTTTGGCCTTTAGAACCCCGCCAGTAGCGCCACCATCGCCGTTCACCCTGGTGAACCACCTCGTCGGCGGCCACCAACTCGTCCAGCGCCCGCTTGATGGTCTTGACCGACAACTCGGCCCCCACGCGGGCGTTGACCTCCGAACTGGCCGAGCCGGGGAATAGCGCCAGGAACGGGAGCGGCAGGTTAGTCTGCTGCCGGCGTTTCGACGATTGCCTCATCAGGCTCGGAGCCCTTCGGCGGCCAAGTCCCGGCAGCCACCCGATGGGCGTACCACGTGTGCATCATCGCGTCGTCAACGGAGTACTCGCCGCGCGCCGACTTCCACACCAGGGCTGGCGTGCGCTGCCGAATGGCCTCCACAGCATTTTGGGCCGTCTGCGCTGTGACCTTGATAGTCGCCTTCCCGGGCGCGTTGAGCTTTTCTCTGTAGAACTTGAGCGCCTCGGCGTCATAGGGGCGGAACCGACGGCCCTGCTCAAGAAGACGCCACAGCACGGCCTGCTCGATGGGGCGCAGCGACAAAAACTCCGACTCCATTTGGGCCTCGTCTTCAACCTGGCGGCGGCGCGCGGCCTCGAGCAACTGGTCTTCGAAGCGGCCCTCCCCTGCT
>JANOAQ010000203.1:0-14913 GCA_031411195.1 Burkholderiaceae bacterium
CCTGTGCGGCGGTGTTTGCCCGGTCATGATGGCATCGGGCGCTCGAAAATGGTGTGACAACGCGCCAAGATCAGCCCGATGTCACCTGCGTGTCAAACCTGCCATGGCCGTCGAGCGAACGGCCGGAAGGGCAATGGCGCAAGCGGTGAGGTTGAAACTCACGGACGGCTTCTCCTGCCGTCGACCTGGGCTGTCGCGGTCAACTGTAGATCCACGCGTTGGCCCCGGCTCAGGGGGGTGGCGCGCCAGTCTGGGGAAATGGATGCGATAGTGACAACCGTGCATCCTGCGGCGCTCTGGCCGAGGTGGTTGCACCACCACAGGAGCGCCGCCATGCCTGCAACAGCTTCCGTTTTGCCCCGCCGACACCTTGCCGGCTGGCCGGCAATCCGGCCACCGGTCTGGGCCGCTGCCCTGCTGCTGGTCACTGGCCAGGCGCAGGCCGGATTCGTCACCGCCCAAAGTGGTGCAGGTATCACGGGCAGTGGCGATACCGGCGCCATCACCTTGGCGGGTAGCCGCTGGCAGGACGCCGTCGCGTCTGACTGGCCGGTGCCACCTTTTCAGCTGCCCAGCGGGTTGGTGCAGGGCAGCGGCAAGGTCTTTGCACGCACCTTGTTCGATGCCAGCGCCAACGCGCAGCCGCCGGGCGGTGTCAGCCCGGTGCTGCTGACCGGCCATGCCGGCGCCGAGGTCGACCTGGCCACCGGTGTGCTGCGGGCGCAGGCGCTCACCACCTACACCGCCGTGCAGGCGGGGCCGGCGGGCATGCCGGTGGATGCGTTCTCGGTGGCGCGCGCGTCGGCTGAGCTGAGTGAAAACTTCGAAGTCTGGGTGCCCCGGTCGCACGCCGGCCCGGTTCAGGTGACGCTTGATCTGGTGCTGGACGGCAGCATCACCCTGGCCGGCCACGACACCCTGGCCGGTCTGCGCGGCATTCTGGAATTGCGGCATGTGGACAGCGCAAGCCCTGGTGGCCTGCTGAGCACGGTGCAGTCGTTCGAGACCAGCCTGGTGGGCCAACGCCTGACGTTGACAGCCAACCTCATCGACGCCGATTGCCGCATGTCGCTGGGTGATCGTTGCGAGTACTGGTTCGGCCTCTATGCCGCGATCGAAACCTGGGGCAGCAGCCCGTCGCGGCCCTACCTCAGCTGGGTGGGTGGCGGCGACAGCGTTGACTTCAGCCAGACGGCGCGGCTGTCGCTGCAGACGACGCCGGGCGCCACAGTGGCGGCCGTACTGGACGGCGCGCAGTACGCCTGGGTCAACGCCCAGCCGGTGCCCGAACCCGGCGCCGCGGCGCTGCTGGCGCTGGGCCTGGCTACTTTGGCACTGCGGCGCCGGTCGGCTCGGCGGGGGGCCCCAACGGCCATGCGCAGCCCCACCGCGCTTTGACCACATGGCAGGCCCCAGCCTGCCTGCAACCATGAACCGTCAGGCTTCGAGGTCGCGCTTCAATTGCGCCGCCAGCCAGGCGCGCGCGAAGCGCAATTCGCGGTCGACGGTGGGCACCGACAGGGCCAGCACGGTGGCGATCTGGTCGCGCTGCAGGCCGCCGAAGTAGGTTAGCTGCAGCACCTCGGCGGCGCGTGGGTCGAGCGCGGCGAGTTGATCCAGCAACTGGTTTAGCGTCAGCAGGTCGGCGATATTCGACTCTTCGCCCAGATCGGACACGGTGTAGCCCAGCCGCTGCCAGGCGCCGCCGCGCTTGTCGGCCTGGCGCGCGCGGGCGTGGTCCACCAGCACCGAGCGCATGGCCATCGACACGGTGGCGAAGAAGTGCGCGCGGTCCTGCCAGCTCACGGGTGAATCCATCAGCTTGACCAGCGTCTCCTGCAGCAAGTCGCCGGCCGCCAGCGACGGCGTCTCGGCGCCGCGCATGCGCGACGCGGCCATGCGCCGCAACTCGGCATGCACGTGCTGGATCAAGTGCGCGAAGGCCTCGCGGTCGCCGCGTTGCCAGGCGTGCAGCAACACAGTGAGCGGGGGAGAGGCCGTGCCGGACATGACGGGATGATCCCACGCGCACCCATGTCCCACACGCCCCTGCGCACCCCTTCGCGCCCGGTCGGCTAGCGAGCAGGCGTGCGCGCAGGCGCCGCGCTTTCCTGCTCGTGCAGCGCCCAGGCGGCCAGGATGGCGCGGTGATCGGGGATGTTGTTCAGGAAACCATCGCGCAGTGCGTCGTCGCTGATCGTTGCGGCGATGCCCAGCAACTCGTCGTGCGCGCGTTGCAGCCAGGCCTGGGCGCGCGGGTCGCCCGCGCTGGACAACACACGGTGGCAGATCAGCGCCAGGCGGCGCGGGTTCAGGCTGCGCGTAGCCACCGCACCCGCGGCGTCGAGGTCCAACACCCGCTGCAGGCGGCCCAGCGCGGCCGGCACGTCGCCTTGTGCCAGAGCCACGGCGGCCAGTGCGGCCAGCGCGTCGGGCGGTTCGGGCAACTGGTGGCGCAGGGCCAGGGCCTGCACTGCCTCGAAGGCCTGCGCCGCCGCCGCATGCCGGCCCAAGGTGTGCTCGGCCTCGCCGAGTTGCTGCAGCGCAATGGCCTCGAAATCAGGCGCACTTGTGGCCACCGCGGCGTCGATCGCCAGCCTGGCCAGTGCCACCGCGCGCTCGCCATTGCCCAGCCGGCGCTCCAGCGCCGACAGGTTGCCCAGGGCCGCGCTGTGGGCAATCAGGTTGCCGCAGGCGCGCGCCAGCTGGGCGCCTTCTTCCAGATGGCGCCGGGCGCGGGTCGACTCGCCCAGCTCGAGCCAGCTCTCGCCG
The DNA here is from genome assembly GCA_031411195.1 of Burkholderiaceae bacterium. GTDB lineage: Bacteria > Pseudomonadota > Gammaproteobacteria > Burkholderiales > Burkholderiaceae_C > Pseudaquabacterium. Next base: position 2,773 of record JANOAQ010000203.1, read on the forward strand.
ATGTTGCCCACGCTGATGGCTTCCTGGCTGCGGTCGCCAAGCTCGCGCCAGACGGCCAGAGTCTGCTCGTCCCAGTGCAGGCCGGCGACCGGGTCGCGCTGTCGGCTGGCGATGATGCCCAGGGTGTTGGTGCAGAAGGCCTCGACGTCGCGCAGCCCGGCGGTGCGCGCCTCGGCCAGGCACTGGCGCATCAAGCGCTGGCCAGCGTCCCAGTCGCCCAATTGAAAGTGCGCCGATGCGAAATAGCGCATGGCATGCAGGCGCAAGGCGCGGTTGCCGGCCCGGGCCGCATGGCCCATGGCCCGGCGTGCCGATGCCTTCATGGCCACGAAATCGGCGCTGTACAACGCCCACAAGGCACAACCCAGGTAGGCATCGGCATGCAAGTTGTCGTCACCCAGTTCGTCGGCCAGCACGAGCAGTGCATCGAGGTCGGTGCGGTGCTGGGTGCGCTGACCGACGACTTCCAGCATCCGGATGCGCGCCTTCAGCAAACGCCAGCGCAGTGCGCGCTGACCGGCGTCGGCCGGCAAGCGCTGCAGCAGCGCCAGGCCACGCTGCGCATGGTCCATCACCGCATCGGCCGCATAGCGCTGGTGGGCGTATTCGGCGGCACGGGCATGCTGCTCGGCCGCCCGGAAGTCGTCGCCGGCCTGCTCGAAGTGGTGGGCTGAAGGCCCCAACATGTCGTTTGCCAGCGGGCCGGAGTGTGACGTCAGCCAGGCAGCGAACCTGCCGTGCAGCGCGCGGCGGGTGCGTGGCGTCATGCTGGCGTAGGCCCGTTCCTGCAGCAACTGGTGCTTGAAGTTGAACGATGGCGCGCCACCCGGCCCGACGCCCGGCGTGCTCAGCGCCATGCCGCGCTGCATCAGGCCCGTCAGCGCCAGGGATGTGCCGCGGCCCAGTGCCCGCAAGGCTGCTGCGCCGAAGGCCGGCCCGATGACGCTGGCCCGCTGCAGCGTGCGCCGCTCGGCGTGCGGCACCAGATCCAGGCGGGCCTGCAGCACCTCGGGCAGCGTGGCGGGCAAGCGGGCTGCAGGCCATCGCGTCACGCGCACGGACCACACATCGCCGCTGGCCACGATCACGCCCTGGTCGATCAACAGCTTGATCCGCTCTTCGATGCCGTACGGATTGCCAGCCGAGGCCCCCACGACCAGGTCGAGCAGCGCCGGCGGGATCTCGGGCAGCTTGCCCAGCAACGCTGCCGCCACGCTGCGGCTGCGCGCCTTGTCCAGCGGCCCCAGGACGAGGTGCCGATGCCCGAGCACGCCGGCAGCCCGGGCCGGCCGCCGAGCCGCCAGTTCGGGGCGGCCGCTGCACACGACCAGCAAGGCCAGGTCGGGCTGGCGCTGCAGCAGCTCGTCCAGGCCGTCCAGCGACTCGCCGTCGGCCCAGTGCAGATCCTCGATCACCATCAGCAGCGGTGCGCTGCCGCCGGCGCTGAGCCGCCGCAGCAACAGGGCCGCCGCATCCAGTGCCTGCTGGCGGATTTGCGCCGGGTTGGCCAGCAGGTGCTGGAGATGGCCGCTGTGGCTCATGTCCAGGCCGATCAGGTGCGCGATCAGGTGGGCACGCTGCTCGGCCAGTGCAGCGCCTTCGTCGCCAGACAGCCAGGGAACGAGCGCGGCTTCCAGCTGCGACTGCGCGGCGTCGGACGGACCCTCAGAGTCGAGCTGGAAGAACCCACGCAGCAGCTGGCCCAGCAGGCTGAAGGGTTGCGCCTGGGCGCCCGGCAGGGCGCGGCCGCGCAGGCAGTGGAAGGGCACCGGCAATGCCTGCGCCCAGGCGTCGAACGCGCGCAGCAGGCGGCTCTTGCCCATACCGGGCTCGGCCAGAACGGTCAATGCGCTGGCGCCGCCGCCGCCGGCAACGCGCTCGAAGGCTGCCTGCAGCGCCCGCAGCTCGTCGTCGCGCCCGACCAACGGCGGTTCGGCATCGGCCGCCGGATCGACGACGCCCTGCGGTACTTGGGCCCCGGGCGGCAGTGCGGTGTCGCGCAGCAGGCAGATCTGCAGCGGACGGGCGAGGCCCTCGGCGCGCAGCGGCAGCGGTGGCTCGAAAGCAAACAAGCCGCGCACCAGCGCCGACACGTCGTGAGGGATGCACAGCCGCCCCGGGGGTGCGAGGCGGGCGAGTGCCGCCGCCTGCTGCGCATGGCGGCCCGAACCGGCGTGGGCGGCAGCCGAATCGGTGCTCGCGCCATGCAGGCCTAGGCGCAGCGCGCCATCCCGCCCGCCCGGGCTTGTGGCTGCAGCCTGTGCCTGCGTCAGCATCACCTGCGCGCAACAAAGGGCCCGCTCGACAGGGTCTGTCGGCCTGGAACCCGATTCGAAGCTCGCGTCGAATCTGTGTGGCGTAACCTGGTCGATGCGGCCACCGTGGGCCAGCACGGCGTGGGTCGTGTCGGCCCTCCAGTCAGTGCCGATGTCGGCCCCGGACTGGTCTTCGGCCTGCGTACGCAGGGCGCACAAAAACGCCACGGGTCGAGCAGCCGCCAGGCTGGACGTCATGGTCGCTGTGCCCTGGGTCCCACGCTCGTCGACCCAGTCATGGCATCTTTACCCCTGAAAAGCCCATTGTCGTGGGTGGGTCTGGCCACGACACCACCCATCCGAGGGTCTGTGCGCGTGGCGCTCAAGGCGCACGGCGCGACATGGCACTATCGGGCATGACCAGCCACCGCCTCGCGTTGTTCGCATGACCGATGCCCCCGGTGGTGCCGAACCGGCGCGGCATCTGCGGATCAAGCAATTGTTCAACGCGGTGTGCGACCTGCCGACCGCCGCCGCCCAGCGCGCGGCCTTGCACGGGTTGGGCGCCGACACATCGTTGCAGGCCGAGGTGCTGGGGCTGCTGTCGCCCAGTAGCGGCAGCACGCGCTTTTCAAGCTCGGTGGCGCAGACTGCGGTGCAGTGGCTGGGCAGCCAAATGCGCCCGGGCGACACGCTGGGCGCCTGGACGCTGCTCAGCCCCCTGGGCCAGGGCGGCATGGGCCGCGTGTTCCTGGCCGAGCGCAGCGACGGCCATTACCAACAGCGGGCGGCGATCAAGCTGCTGCTGGGCTGGTCGGGCCCGGAAGCCATGGCCCGACTGACTGCTGAACGGCAGATCCTGGCCAGTCTCAACCACCCGCACATCGCCCGCCTGCTCGACGGCGGCACCACGCCTTCGGGCCAGCCCTATCTGGTGATGGAGTACGCCGACGGCGACACGATCGAGCAGTGGTGCACGCAGCGCCAGGCGCCATTGGCGACACGGCTGGCGTTGTTCCAGACCCTGTGCGAGGCGGTGGCGCATGCGCACCGGCAGCTGGTGATCCACTGCGACATCAAGCCGTCCAACGTGCTCGTCAACGCCGATGGTCGGGTCATGCTGCTCGACTTCGGCATCGCCCGGCTCGCCAGCCTGGGCGGGCAGGACGAGGCAAGCGCCGTAGGCATGACGCCGGGCTATGCCAGCCCCGAGCAGATTGCGGGACAGGCCCCGGGGCTGCCGAGCGACATCTACAGCCTGGGGCGCCTGCTGGCCGAACTGGCCGCGCCAGTCGCGGCCCGCCACCAGCGCGGCCACGAGCTGGCCGCCGTGGTGGCGCGCGCCACCGCAACCGAGCCAGCACGGCGCTACGACTCGGCCGGCGCATTGCAGCGCGACTTGCAGCGCCTGCTGTCGAACCAGCCGGTGGCGGCGATGGACGGCGGCGGCCTGTATCGGCTGCGCAAAGGCCTGCGCCGCCACTGGCCCTGGGCGCTGGCTGGTGTGGCGGCCCTGGGCCTGGTGTCGGCCGTGACAGGCCGATTGGCCGGGCGGCTGGAGCAGGCGCTGAGGGCCGAGCAGTCAGCGCGCCAGGGTGAGGCGCAGGCCCTCGCGCTGGCCGCGCAGTCCCGGCGTGCAGAACAAGCAGCGCTGCAGCAACTGGACACTGCGCGCCAGGCGGCAGCGCAGGCCAGGACAGGGCCTTAGCGATCCGTCTGATCAACGGGCCCGACAAGGTCGACGTGGATCGCCTTCGCCGGATCAGATCGGAACAAAGTCTTCTTGCGCTGGTAGGTGGCCAGCAAGGGAGCCTCATGAAGCCGCAAGCGCCTCTTTGCGGGCGCGGTTGCCGCGCGCGCCCCGGCTGTCCCTTTGACCAACCGCTGACAGGAATTGCGGCGCGACTGCCCGCAGTTGCTCTGCTGCAGCGCGCAAGGGCTGCAGGAAGTGCTTCACCGCCTTCGCCTGCGTGATTTCGCCCGAAAGCAAGTTGACGTTCAGTGCGGCGACCACGTTGCCCGCATCGTCTCGCACCGGAACGGCAAGGCCGCAGATGGCGCGGTCGAGCTCCGCGTCAGCCCAGACGAAGCCCGCCTCGCGCGCGGCGGCCACCGCACTGCGAACCTCGCCGGCGTCGGTGGGCGTCCTTGCGGTATAGCGTTTGAAGGTGATGGAAGCGAGGTGCTGCTCCATCGCTTCGTCGGTGAGGCCCGCAAGCAGCACGCGGCCCGGCGAGGTTGCATAGGCCGGCAGGCGACTGCCCAGCCCGACGCGCAAGGACATGACCTTGCGGGACGGAACGCGTACCAGGAACAGCACGTTGTTGCCGTCCATGACGGACAGCGCGGCCGACTCCTTCAACTCGGCGCACAGTTCCTCGAGCACGCTTTGCGCCTGGCCCCAAAACGGCAGCGAAGTGAGGTAGCTCATGCCCAGGCTCAGGATCTTGGGCGTCAGCCGGAAATTCTTGCCGTCGGTGGCCGTGAAGCCAAGTTCGGTCAGCGTCAAGAGGATGCGCCTGACGACGGTGCGGGGCAGGCCCGTGTCCAATGAGACGCCGGCAACGGTGTGCAAGTCCGAGCCTTGCCCCATCGCTTCGATCACGCGCAGCCCGCGCGCGAACGAGCGCACGAAGCTGTCACTTTCCGGGGTAGCCATTGGTGCGCTCCAAAGGGCGTTGAATTCTGGTCATGGGGCCCGATGCGGTGGCTGGGCGCCGCGGCCCAGCGGTGGTGGACCGGCATGCGGCGCACCAGCCTCTGCGTGCGCGCAGGCCACCGGCTGCCGCAGCGTGAAATCGAGCAGCTTCACGCCGTCCAGCGGTGCTGCATTCATTTCGTCTCATCCACCAACTCGAATTGCGGCAGGCTGTGATGCTCGTCCATGTCGAGAAATCGCACGACCACTGGCGCGTCTATGCGCAGCGCGCCGAGGTTGCCGATCACGTTGCCCATCATGCGCACGCCTTCGTCGAGGGTGACCATGGCCACCGCATAGGGCAGCTTGTCGGCCATGTGCGCATTGGCGGCACGATGGTTGATGGTGAAGGTATAGATGCGGCCGCGGCCGGTGCAATCGCGCCACTCCAGTGCATCGCACATGCAGTGGCGGCAGAACACCCTCGGGTAGAACTGCGGCCGCTGGCAGCCGGTGCAGTGCTGGATCACCAGGCGGTGCAGTCGGGTGGCTTCCCAGAAGGGTCGGGTTGCTTCGGTCGCCACGGGTGCGGGACGTGCAGGCGTACTCATGCGTCCACTCCAAGGATCATCGTCGTGTTGGCGGAAAAGACCAGGCCGGGTGCGTGGCACAACGCGTGCTTCGGGTCGGGCAGTTGCCGCTGTCCGCATTCGCCACGCAACTGGCGCACGGCCTCGATCACCAGAAAGATGCCGAACATGCCAGGGTGGCCGTAGGAAAGGCCGCCGCCCGACGTGTTGATTGGAAACGCACCACCCGGCGCAAGCCGGCCGCCGCGCACGAAGTCCTTGCCTTCGCCGCGCTTGCAGAAGCCAAGCTCTTCCAGCGACTGCAGCACGCCGATCGTGAAGTGGTCGTAGATCTGCACCACGTCGATGTCCTGCCGGCCCACGCCTGCCATCTGCAATGCCGCTTCGGCGGTCTGCGCGACGCGGGTGTCCAGCCAGTCTTCAAGGTCGAACGGTGTGTAGTGGTGCGAGAACGATTCCGCGATCCCCTGGATGTACACCGGCTTCTTTGACAGCGTCCGCGCGTGCACCGCCGTGGTGAGGACGAGGGCACCGCCTCCGTCGGTGACCAGACAGCAATCGCGCTGGCGCAACGGCGACGCCACCACCGGCGAGGCCATCACCTCGTCGAGGCCCGGCGGCCCTTGGCGATAAGCCTTTGGATTGAGGTTGGCCCACTGGCGTGCGGCGACGGCGATCTCGGCCAGATCCGCTGGTGTGCTGCCCCAGCGGTGCATGTGCAACTGCGCCACCATCGCGTAATAGCCGATGGGGCTGAGTTGCCCGTGCGGCACCACGAACTGCCCGCGCGCAGAGCGTGCGTCTTCCACCAGGCCGGTGAGTTTGCGCGAGCCGTCGGACAGCTGGGTGCTGCCGTAGGTGATCAGCGCAACTTCGCACAGGCCGGCCTGCAATGCGGCCATTGCGTGGCGGATATGCATGATGTTGGACATGCCGCCGACGTTGCTCGTGTCCGTGTAGCGCGGCTTCACGCCGAGGTACTCGGCCAGTTGCAGGCTGCTGAACCGGTCGTCGGTGTGCGCGAAGATGCCGTCCACGTCCTGCATTTGCAGGCCCGCTTCGAGCAGGGCCAGCCGTGCGGCTTGCGCCTGAAGTTCCACCGCCGTCTTGTCAGGCACCTTGCCCAGGTCGGACTCGGCGACCCCCACGATGCAGGCGCCGCCGGATTTCAGTTCGTCTGTGGTCATGCATTGCCTTTCGCCGCCGCTGGCCAGTACGCTGCCTTCACTTCCCGCTTGAGCAGCCTGCCCGTGGCTGGCCGGGCGAGGAAGTCTGGCGCAGGTGTCGGATCAGTCATTCGGCGTTGCCAGTCCATGGGCAGGCACCACAACGTCGCGTTCAGCCGCGACGCCGCGAAACTGCACGGTGGCGCCACGTCGCCAGAGGTCGATGCGCGGTATTTTGCCCGGGCACATCGGCGCGAAAAGCGCAGTCGATCGCCATCAATCCACCTTGATGCGCGCGTCGCGGATCACCTGTGCCCAGCGTGCGCGTTCGCGATCGACGAATTGCTGGAACGATTCGCTTGAGCCGCCCACGGCAACGCCACCTTGTTCGGCGATGCGGTTCTGCAGTTCGGGCGAAGCGAGCACTTTCTGCAACTCGCGATTGAGCGTCGCCACCACGGGCGCCGGCGTTTTGGCCGACGCGAAGATGCCCAGCCACACACTCACGTCGATGTCGGGATAGCCAGACTCGGCCAGCGTCGGCACGTCGGGCAACTCGCGCGCGCGCTGGCGTGTGGTGACGGCGAGGGCGGTCAACTTGCCCGCGCGCACCAGGGGCAGTGCGGTGATCATGTTGTCCACCATGATGTCGACCTGGCCGCCGGTCAGGTCCAGCAGTGCGGGTGCCGCGCCCCGATAGACGATGTTGACGGCCACCACCCCGGCGCGGCTCTTGATCAGCTCGCCGGTCAGGTGTCCGGACGAGCCGCTGGTGGACACGGCCATCGACAGGTCCTTCTTCTGCGACAAGGCCTTGAGCTCTGCCACGTTCCTGGCTTCGACCTTCGGGTTGGCTACCAGCACGTTCGGCATCGACAGAACGTGGACGACGGGCGCAAGGTCCTCGGGCTTGTAAGGCAGGTTCGGCTGCAATGTGTAGTTGGCGGCATTGGGGCCGAGGCTCCCCATCACGAGGGTGGTTCCGTCGGGTTCACCGCGCAGCATCGCCTGGATGCCGAGCGTGCCACCGGCACCGGACACGTTCTCCACGATCACAGGCTGCTTCAGCGACTCCGACAACGCCTTGGCCACGATGCGGCTGGTCTGGTCGAGGATGCCACCCGGTGCTGCCGGCGCGATCAACTTGATCGGTTTTCCCCCGCCCACCTGGGCGTGCGCGGCAGCGCCGAACAACAGTGACAAGGCAAGCGTGGCGGAGAGAACGATGGTTCCGTGCATGGGGTCTCCTGGCTGAGGGGCGTTGCGTTTTTGTCCGTGCAGCGGTTAGTATTAGCCGCAGAGCGGTCGCTTCACAATAGGCAAGATTCATGAGTGAAAAGCAGGCACCCCGGAGCCGACGCGGTTTGTTCGGCCCCGAACACCATGACTTCCGCGTGACCGTCGCGCGCTTCCTGCAAAAGGAAGTGATGCCGCACCACGCGAAGTGGGAAGACGAGAAGCTTGTTCCGCGAGACCTCTGGCGAAACGCAGGGCGCGCGGGCATCCTGTTGCCGATGGCGCCCGCCCAATACGGCGGCGGCGGTGGCGACTTTCTTCATGCCGCGATCGTGGTCGAGGAAGTGGCACGTGCCGGCGCAAGCGGCGTCACTGGCTTCACCACGCATTCGGACGTGATCGCGCCGTACCTCGTGCGCTTTGGCACCGAGGCGCAGCGTGCTCAGTGGATTCCACGCCTCGCATCCGGCGAAACGGTGTGCTCCATCGCCATGACCGAGCCCTCCGCCGGCAGCGACCTGAAGTCGATCCGCACCACGGCACGCCGCGCGGGACAAGGCTGGGAGATCAGTGGCCAGAAAACGTTCATCACCAACGGTTGGCATGCAGACCGCGTGCTCGTTGTGGCGAAGACGAATCCCGACGCGGGCGCGAAGGGCATGACGCTGTTCTGGGTGGACACGGGAACGCCCGGCTTCAGCCGAGGCGCGCTGCTCGACAAGATCGGCCAGCGCGCGCAGGACACTGCCGAACTCTTTTTCGACAAGGTGCTGGTGCCCGACAGCGACCGCATCGGCGAGGAGAACCAGGCGTTCTCGTACCTCATGTCCAACCTGGTACAAGAGCGGCTGATGATCGCGCTGCGCTGCGCGACGTACCTCGAGGTTGCACTCGAGTGGACGGTGGCGTACACGAAAGACCGGCAGGTTTTCGGCAAAGCCATCGCAGACCACCAGTACAACCGGTTCAAGCTGGCCGAAATCAAGACCCTCGCAGCTGCAACCCGCGCGTTCGTGGACCAGTGCCTGGCCGACCACATGGACGAGCGCCTCGACGCCGCCGGCGCCGCGATGGCAAAACTGTGGGCCGCCGATGCCACTCGCGCCATCGACGACCTGCTGCAGATGTTTGGCGGCTATGGTTTCATGCGTGAATACCCGATCGCCCGCGCGCTCACCGACGTGCGCGGCAATCGCATTTACGGCGGCTCGTCCGAGGTGATGAAGGAAATCATCGCCCGCACCCTCTGAGCACCGGAACGCGCATATCAACTGCCTGAAGGCTGGCCGTGTTTCGAGCCTTGTGGGCGGGTTTGGACTTCCTATGCTCGCTCGTCCTGCTTCTTGGCACCGAAAGGATAGGCGCCGCCTGGCGTGCCCTTGGGCGGGATCTTGAGAGACAGGATCATCGTCACCGCCAGCGTGACTGCGGTGAAGCCGAGCGAAAACACCACCGGAATCTTGTAGACGTCGATCAACAACATCTTGGCGCCGATGAACACCAGGACGATCGCCAGACCATAGCTGAGCAGGTGAAAGCGTTCGTGCATGTTGGCCAGCAGGAAGTACATCGCCCGCAAGCCGAGGATCGCGAACACGTTGGAAGTGAGCACGATGAAGGGGTCGGTCGTGATCGCGAAGATCGCCGGGATCGAGTCGACCGCGAACACGATATCGACGATGCCGATGAGCACGATCACCACCAGAAGCGGCGTGGCCATCTTCACGCCGTTCACCATGGTGAAGAACTTCTCGCCGTCGTAATCAGGCGCGATCTTGAAGCGGCTTCGGATCCACTTGAGGGCAGGGTTGTTGTCCAGATCGGGCTCCTGCCCGGCGGCCCACCACATCTTGATGCCGGTGAACAACAGGAAGGCACCGAACAGGTACAGAACCCAGTGAAACTGCGCGATGAGCCAGGCGCCCACCAGGATCATCACCGCGCGCAACACGAGCGCGCCCAGGATGCCGATCATCAGCACGCGCTTCTGAAACCCGGCCGGCACCGCGAAGTAGGTGAACAACATCAGAAACACGAAGATGTTGTCGACCGCAAGCGCCTTCTCGATCAGGTAGCCGGTCAGGAACTCCAGCGACTTGGCATTGGCCAGCGAGCGCGCGGCCTCGTCGGTGCCGGCACCGCCGATGTACCACCACAGCCAGCCCATGAAGACAAAGGACACGCCGACCCAGACGAGCGACCAGATGGCAGCCTCGCGGGTGCTGACGCGGTGCGCGCCCTGTTTGCTCATCGCGAAGAAGTCGACCAGCAGCGCTACGAGCACAAACGCCGCGAACAGGGACCACATGAGTGGAGAGCCGATAGATTGCATGACCGTCGATTTTCTTTTGAGTGATTTGCAGAGAGCCGACCAGTTTCTGGTCGACGATCAAGGCACCTCGCAGTGCAAGCCCCTGTACTCGACGGTGGCGCCGAGTACGATCGAGTCACCTTTTGCTTGCGGGATAGCTGCGCACGATGGGTGTTCCTCTCGTGTCAGCAATCGCCTGTCAGTCGAAGATGTCGCTCAGCCAGGACTTCTTGCGATTGCCATGCGGGGCTCGGCCGTGCTCGTAGTCGGAGTCCGCGAACTGGGGTCGTGATCGCGCAACCGGGCGGTCGGCCGGGAGGGGCGTCACCGACGCTGAGCGCTCGATCAGCTTGTCCAGTTCGCCGCGGTCCAGCCACACTCCGCGGCACTTCGGGCAGTAGTCGATCTCGACGCCCTGGCGGTCGCTCATCATGAGTGCGGTGTCGGTGCAGGTGGGGCATTGCATGGTGTGCTCCTGGTGGGGGTTGATTCATCCGCGCTGCCAAAGCCAAAACAGGCTGAGCAGGCTCTTAAACAGTTCGAAAATCGAGGCCTGACGCCCGACGGTGGCCAATACGTCGCAGGTCTTGCCGCCGGTGACGATGCCGCTGGTCTCGAACAGGATCAGGCCGGCCGACAGCAGCGCCACCATCGCGGCCGCGGTCAAGCTCGGTGCAGGTTGGTGCAAGTCGGAATGTAGGTCTCCATTTGGTTCTGAAAAAGCAGCCTTTTTAGAACCCGAACATCGGAAAAACCTGACCGCTTGTCGATCCGCTGGACCTGCCCGGCGCAATTGGCGACAAGGCCGACCTGGAAGGCATGGCCGTCACCGATGGTTTCCTCTGGGTGGTTGGCTCGCAGGGTCTGATGCGCAAGAACGCCACGCCGGACCGCGACCACGCTGACAGCGCCAAGCGGCTTGCGAAGGTGGCGCTGAACGGCAATCGGCATCTGCTGCCCTGTCTGCCGATCGAGGCCGATGCCCGAGGCGAACTTCAGCCCAGCCGACGAAGCTGGTGCTTCGCGTCGTGTACACGGAGTCGATGTGCCGCCAGCGCACTGCGGGACCGGGCAGAGGATCGACGCGGGTCGGACTTGCAACTTGGAGGAGGCGGTGTCCGTCTCCGCCATATACAGTGGCGTCTCACACCGTCCATTCTTGGCAGAAAGCCGCCTGTATTTCATAGGTAAATCGGCCAAGAGCTTGATTTAACCCGTCGCACGGCATAGCATCCAAGCGCAAACCATATGTGGGGTTGTTTGGGGGGTTGAAAGTGCCGAAGATCGCCAAGGAGCTTGGACCGCTTGCCGTCAAGGGTCTGACCAGTGCAGGACTGCACCCGGTCGGCGGTGTGGCGGGCCTGATGTTGCAGGTATCACCGACCGGCACCCGTTCCTGGCTGCTGCGCGTCAAGGTGGGCGACAAGCGGCGCGAGATCGGGCTAGGTGCGTTCTCACCGACTGGCGTCACGCTCAAGTTGGCCCGCGAAAAGGCGCAGCAGACCCGCGACGACATCGCCAAGGGCATCGACCCGGTGGCGCAGCGCGCAGCAGCGCGGCAAACCATCGTCGAGCAGCAGCAGGAAGAGAAAGCGCTGGCCTGGACGTTCAAGCGCTGCGCTGAGGCTTACATCAAGGCCAAGAAGCCGGGCTGGCGCAACGTCAAGCACGGCACCCAGTGGGAGAACACGCTGGGCACCTACGTCTATCCCGCCATCGGCGACGTGCTGGTGCGCCACGTCAACATCACCCACATCACCAACATCATCGAGCCGCACTGGGCGACCAAGAACGAGACCATCAACCGCGTGCGCAACCGCATCGAGCTCGTGCTCGACTGGGCCACGGTGCGCAAGCTGCGCAGCGGCGACAACCCGGCGCGCTGGAAAGGCAATCTCGACAAGCTGCTGGCCGACCGCAAGATCGTCGGCGCTGTCACCGGCCA
>JANOAQ010000204.1:0-2461 GCA_031411195.1 Burkholderiaceae bacterium
CGGTGCGCACCAGCGGCCGCGTCAGCCGGTGGGGCCCGTGCACCCACTGCGCCGTGTGGTGCGCCACCTTCTCGCACACCACGCCGTCGGTGTAGGGCAGCGCGCGCGACCCGCGCACGGCCACGATGCGGCCGTCTTGCACCGACACCGACAGGCTGCAGGTGTCGGGGCAGTCCAGCGTGCAGACGCTGGCGTGTTCGGTCACGGTCATGGGGTGGACGCCTTGGTGTTGCCGGTTGGATGTTGCCGCGTCGCAATGGCCGATGGGTCGGGCCTTGCCGGGGCTGCGCTAGACCGCGGCCAGCGCCACGTTCAGGTCGTCGATCAGGTCGTCGATGTGCTCGATGCCCACGCACAGGCGCACGGTGTCTTCGCTCACGCCGCTTTGGGCCAGTTCCTGGGGCGACAACTGGCGGTGGGTGGTCGACGCCGGGTGGGTGGCCAGGCTCTTGCAATCGCCGATGTTGACCAGCCGCGTGAAGAGCTGCAGCGCGTCCAGGAAGCGCGCACCGGCGGCGCGGCCTTCTCCGGCGGCGGCCTTCACGCCGAAGGTCAGCAGGCCTGACGCGCGGCCACCCATCTGGCGCTGCACCAGGGCGTGCTCGGGGTGGTCGGGCAATCCGGCGTAGTTGACCCAGCTGACCTTGGGGTGCTGCTGCAGATAACTGGCCACGGCCAGCGTGTTGTCGCAGATGCGATCCATGCGCAGCGCCAGCGTTTCAACCCCTTGCAGGATCAGGAAGGCGTTGAAGGGCGAGATGGCCGCGCCCATATTGCGCAGCGGCACCACCCGGGCGCGGCCGATGAAGGCCGCGGCGCCCAATGCCTGGGTGTAGACCACGCCGTGGTAGCTGACGTCGGGCTCGTTCAGGCGCTTGAAGCGCTCGGGGTACTGCGCCCAGGGGAATTTGCCACTGTCCACGATGGCCCCGCCAATGCTGGTGCCATGGCCGCCCAGGTACTTGGTGAGGCTGTGCACCACGATGTCGGCACCGTGCTCGAACGGGCGGCACAGGTAGGGGCTGGGCACGGTGTTGTCGACGATCAGCGGCACGCCATGGCGGTGGGCGATGGCGGCAATGGCGGCAATGTCGGTCACGTTGCCCGAGGGGTTGCCCAGGCTTTCGACATAGATGGCCTTGGTCTTGGCGTCGATCAGCGGCTCAAAGCTGGCCGGGTCCAGGCCGTTGGCAAAGCGGGTCGTGATGCCGTACTGCGGCAGGGTGTGCGCAAACAGGTTGTAGGTGCCGCCGTACAGCGCGCTGCTGCTGATGATGTTGTCGCCGGCTTCGGCAATGGTCTGGATGGCGTAGGTCACCGCGGCCTGGCCCGACGCCACCGCCAGTGCGGCGATGCCGCCTTCGAGCGCCGCCACCCGCTCTTCCAGCACCGCCTGGGTGGGGTTCATGATGCGGGTGTAGATGTTGCCGGCCACCTTCAGGTCGAACAGGTCGGCACCGTGCTGCGCGCTGTCGAACGAGTAGGCGGCCGTCTGGTAGATGGGCACGGCCACCGCATGGGTGGTGGCCTCGGGGGTGTAGCCGGCGTGGACCGATTTGGTTTCGAAGCGCCATTGGCTGGTATCGCGGGTCATGCAAGTCTCCTCAATAAGTGTCGAAGGGGCGGGCGCAGAGTCTAGGCTGCTTGCCCGTTCACGCCGCTTTCGCGCCGCCAGGGTGACAAAAGTCGCGCCCGGCAGGCGCAGGCAGGCCCGGCCGGGCGCCAACCTGGGGGCGCGGCCCCACCGCGTTCGACCTCGGCGCACTACAGTGCCGGGCTCAGCCATGAAATACGACCTGCCAACACCTGACTGCGACTGCGTTGCCCGGCCGCGCCTTGCCAACCTGCGGCCCGGGGCAACCGTGGTGAGGCTGCGTGCCGGCGTGTTGGTGGCATGGGCACTGGCCACTGCCACGCTGCTGCAGGCGCAAAGCCTCACGCTGGACGCCCAGCTGACCGAGGGCCTGGCGGCCCTGCCCGCGCCCTTGGTGGCGCCCAAGCCGCCGCTGAGCACGGTGGTGCCCTCGCAGGTATTGCGGTGGCGGCACGAGGCGCAAGCGCTGGAGCATGGCGAAAACGGCATGCCGCGCGACCCGGCGCGCGCCGCCACCTTGTACTGCCAGGCGGCGCAGCACGGCGATGCCGAGGCGCAGTTCAGCCTGGCCTGGATGCTGACCAATGGCCGGGGCATCGAGCGTGACGACGCCCAGGCGGCCCACCTCTTCCAGGCGGCGGCCGAGCAGGGCATGCCGCAGGCCGTGCGCATGATCGCGTCGATGGGCACGCCGCGTGGCGAGCCGCCGCCCTGCCTGCAACCCATGGCGGTGCAGGTGCCCGTGGCCGCTGCCCCGCGCGGCGTCCGGCCCGGACTGCCCGCCGCACTGCCGCCGGTGGCGCTGGCGCTGCCGGCACCCCCGCCGCCGGCCAACGCGCCGGCGCCCATCGTCAATTTCGTCAAGCT
>JANOAQ010000205.1:0-1707 GCA_031411195.1 Burkholderiaceae bacterium
CGATGCACTGGCCCTGCCGACCGACCAGCTGCAGTACGCCGACCTGGCCACCTGCGAGCGCACCGAGTGGGTGATGAAGGAGGCCTTGCGCCTGTACCCACCGCTCACGTCCATCCCGCGCAAGGCCGCACGCGATTGCACCTTTGGTGGCTTTCAGATACCCAAGGGCACACCGGTGGGCATCTCGCCCATCCACACCCACCACATGCCCTCGATCTGGACGAAGCCGATGGATTTCGACCCCGAGCGCTTTTCACCCGAGCGGGCCGAGCACCGCCAGCATGCCTATGCCTACCTGCCCTTCGGCGGTGGCGCCCACCTGTGCATCGGCCAGCACTTTGCCGACATGGAGGTCAAAGGCGTGATGCACCAGTTGCTGCGGCGTTTTCGCTTCAGCGTGCCGACCAACTACCGCATGCCCTACCAACTGGTGCCCATCGCCAAGCCCAAGGACGGGCTGCCGGTACTGCTGCAGCCCTTGTGAGGCGGCATCAGTCCAGGGAAATGCCCAGCTTCTCGGACAGCGAAATCCACTGCACCGAATCGGTGTCCCAGACCTTGCGCGATTCGGCCAGTGTCATCACCGGCGCGTTGGGGATGCCGTAGAAGGTGTGCAGATCCTTCAGGCGCTGGGTCGCGTAAGCCTCGCGCACGCCTTCGGCCAGTTTCTCCAGGATGTCCTTGGGCGTGCTGGATGGCGCGCTCAAGGGCAAGTAGCCATCCAGCGCAAACACCGGGTGGGTGAAGCCCAGCTCGATGAAGGTGGGCACATCGGGCAGCTTGGGGCTGCGGGCCTTGCCAGTGGCGGCAATGGCGCGCACCACGCCGCGCTGGATGTGCGGCAGGATGGCCTGCACACTGCCCACGGCCATCTGCACCTGGCCGCCCACCACGTCCACCCACATCGGCGCCTCGCCTCGGTAGTGGGCCACCACGATGTCGGTCTTCTCGGTCTGGTTCCAGGTGTCGGCGATCAGGTGCGGCCACGAGGCCGCGCCGTAGCTGCCCATGTTCGACGGGTTGCTGCGTGCATAGGCCAGCAGCTCCTTCGGGTTCTTGACGGGCAGCTTGTCGGGCACGCCCATGATGAGCGCACCGCTTGGAAACAGCGCGATCGGCACCAGGTCACGGTCGGCATTGAAGGGCAGCTTCTTGTAGAGCACCCGGCTGCCCCACACCGCACCGCTGGTGCTCACCAGCAGGGTGTAGCCATCTCCGGCGGCCTTGGCCACTTCACCCACGCCCAGGGTGCCGCCGGCGCCGGTCTTGTTCTCCACCACGAAGGGCTGGCCGAACTTCTTGGAAAAGTGGTCGCTGTAGGCACGGGCATAACCGTCCGTCAGGCCGCCCGGCGGAAACGGCACGACCACGCGCACCGGCCGGTTGGGCCAGGCGACCTGTGCGTGGCTGGAAGCTGGCAACGCCGCCCCGGCTGTGGCAACGGCCGCGCCCAACACCAGTTGGCGGCGGGTGGGACCGGGGTTGGCAGCCAGCGCGGCGGGCAAGGTTGGCAAGGACATGGCAAGGGCTCCGCAATTACACGAACGCCCATGCTCCAGCGCCGCGCCGCGCCCGGCTGTCGCCTGCCCGACAAGCCGTGCCGCTGGCCCTTCCATTTCCTGAAGGTCGTGGTATGGCGAAATCAAAGGGAACTTTGGATGTGACGCTGGCCCGCGGCGAACGTTCGCGCCTGGCGGACTTCGCGTC
>JANOAQ010000206.1:0-6536 GCA_031411195.1 Burkholderiaceae bacterium
GTCCGCATTCGGCATGGTGTCGTGCGCGGTTGTTTCATATTTTCACAGGGATTTATCTCATGAGCACCACCCAAACTGGCGTCGTCAAATGGTTCAACGATGGCAAGGGCTTCGGCTTCATCACGCCTGAAGACGGCAGCAAGGACCTGTTCGCCCACTTCAGCGAAATCCGCAACAACGGCGGCTTCCGCAGCCTGGCTGAAAACCAGCGCGTCGAGTTTGAAGTGAAGCAAGGCCCCAAGGGCCTGCAAGCTGCGAACATCCGCCCGCTGTAAAACGCTGACGGCGCTGGCTGCCCTGGCAGCCGGACATAAAAAAACCGCACCTGTGAAGATGCGGTTTTTTTTCGTCTGCACCTGTCCGGTTCAACCGGCGGCAGGTGCAGGCGGTGCCGAAGTGGGAGGCTCGGCTGTGGCCTCTTCAGGGCCGTTGTCGTCGCTGGCGCCGCCGCCATGCAGTTTCTTTTGCTTCTTTTCTTCGGCCTTGCGCTTCTTGGCCAGTTCACGCTGGCGTTTTTCGTAACCGTAATTCGGGGTCGCCAAGGCGTTGCTCCTTTGGATGGCCGATGCGCACGGATCGCGCATCGAAGCTTGGGCGCAGCATAAGGCATGCGCGATGGTGCGCCGCCCAAGGGCCGGACATCGACGCCACAAAAGCAAAGGGCCACTCGGTGGTGGCCCTTGGTGCTCACGGACAAACCAGCAGGGCTGGGTAGACCGGGTGTGTCGGCGCCGGTGACGGGTTCCGGTATTCCGCCCATTGGTGCGGTCGGTTGTCGCCAAGACAAGGTGAGTATCGGCAATGGATGTGAACAGCATGTGACGAACAACGGTGTCTTGTGCGGCCAATTTGCCTTGCCAGGCCCAAAGGCACAATTGCTGCAATGCACAATGGCATTGTTGCCGCCGATTGCCACTCATCCAGGAGCCCCGTTCCCATGCGCTATGTTGTCTTCAACCAGAAAGGTGGCGTGGGCAAATCCACCATCACGGCCAACTTGGCGGCCATCAGCGCCCAGCAGGGGCTGCGGACCCTGGTGGTCGATCTGGACCCGCAGGGCAACAGCACCCGCTATCTGTTGGGTGATGCTGCCGACGACCTGGGTGACACCGCCGCCGAGTTTTTCGACCAGACGCTGAAATTCACGCTGCGCAACCAGGAAACGGCCGAGTTCATCACGGCCAGCTCGTTCGAAAACCTTGACGTGCTGCCCTCCAGCCCGAAGTTGGACGAACTGCACAGCAAGCTGGAGTCGCGCTACAAGATCTACAAGCTGCGCGATGCCCTGGACGCGTTGGGCGACCGTTATGACCGCATCTATTTCGACACCCCGCCGGCATTGAACTTCTACACCCGCTCGGCGCTGATCGCGGCCAATGGCTGCCTGATTCCGTTCGACTGCGACGACTTCTCGCGCCGCGCGCTGTATGCGCTGCTTGAAAGCGTGCAGGAGATCCAGGCTGATCACAACCGCGCACTGATCGTGTCGGGCATCGTGGTGAACCAGTTCCAGCCACGCGCCAAGCTGCCGCAGCAGTTGGTGGACGAATTGATCGCCGAAGGCCTGCCGGTGCTGCAACCCTACTTGAGTGCCAGCGTGAAGATCAAGGAATCACACCAGCGCGCGCTGCCCATGGTTCATCTGGATGCGCGCCACAAGCTCACGCTGGAATACCTGGCCCTGCACGCCGCGCTGCAGCCCGCCAAGCCCGTGCGCAAGGCCGCACGCCGGGCTTGATCAGCGGGGTGTTCAAGGCGGGCGCCGCCAGGTCGGCCTGTTGCCCCGGTGGCGTCAGCCCATCAAGGGCGCAGCGCCGGGGACGGTGATCACCACATCGCTGGCGGCCATTGCCACGCAAGGCAGGATCCAGCCTTCGGCCTTTTCCTCGGCCAGCAGGCCGGGCCAGTCGACGGTGTAGCGGATGTCGCCGCCCTCCAGCCGGGCCAGGCAGGTGCGGCAAGTGCCATTGCGACAACTGCTGGGCAGGCGAATGCCGGCGGCCAGTGCCGCCTGCAGCAGGGTCTGGCCTGGCGCGACTGGCAGTTGCCAGCCACCGGGCTGTACGCTCAACTGGTGCGTTGGGTTCGTGTCGGGCACGGACGGTGCTCAGGCCGGCTGGCGGATGAAGACGAGCAACTGGTTGTTGGCAGGCAGGGCGAGGCGCTGCTGCAGTTGCAGACCCGCATTGACCGCTTCGGCCTCGATCTCGTGAAGCCAGCGCAGGCCCCAGGCCGGGTTGCGGCGCTGCAGGTCGGCATCGAAGGATTCATTGCTGTCGGCGGTGGGCTCGCCCAGTGCCCGGTAGGGGCCGTAGGTGATGAGGTGGCCCGACTGGCGCAACAGCCGGGCGGCACCTTGCATCAGCGCCGCGCAGCAGGGCCACGGGGCGATGTGCAGCATGTTGGCGCAGAACAGCGCATCCCATGCGGCGCCATCACCGTCCACCGGCCACGGCTTGTGCAGCACATCCAGTTGCATCGGCGCCAGCAGGCCGGGCGACGGCTGGTGCTGGCGCCAGGCTTCGATCGAGCCCAGGACGCTGGCGTCGGGGTCGGTGGGTTGCCAGGCCCAGCCCGGCAGGCCGCGTGCAAAGTGGGCCGCGTGTTGGCCGGTGCCCGCAGCGATCTCCAGCATGCGACCGCTGGCCGGCAGCAGCATCGACAGGGCCTTCAGGATGGGCCCCTGGTTGCGTTCGGCGGCGAGGCTGGTCAGGCGATCCACGGCGCGGTTTTCGGACATGGCCGCAGTCTGCCACGTGCCCTGGCCACAGGCTCAGGGCAGCGCAATGCGTTCGCCTTCAACCCAGACCTGCTGCACCTGCAGATCGGCATCCAGCACCACCGCGTCGGCCCACGCGCCGGGCTGCAACCGGCCACGGTCGCCCAGGCCCAGGTGGTCGGCAGCGTGGGTGGACACCCGGCGCGAGGCGTCGTGCAACGCCAGGCCCAGGCCCACCAGATTGCGCAGGGCCTGGTCCATGGTCAACGTGCTGCCGGCCAGGGTTCCGTCGGCCAGGCGCACGCCGCCCAGGCACTTGGTGACACGCTGGCTGCCCAGCCGGTAGTGCCCATCGGGCATGCCGGCGGCGGCGGTCGAGTCGGTCACGCAGTAAAGGCAGGGTATGGCACGCAGCGCCACCTTCAGCGCGCCCGGGTGCACGTGCAGCAGATCGGGGATGACCTCGGCATAACGCGCATGAGCCAGGGCTGCGCCCACCATGCCGGGTGCGCGGTGGTGCAGGCCGCTCATGGCATTGAAGAGGTGGGTGAAGCCGGAGGCGCCAGCCTGCAGCGCGGCGACGCCGTCGTCGTAGCTGCCGGCACTGTGGCCGATCTGCACCACGAAGCCGGCCGCGCGCAGTGGGGCGATCCAATCGAGGTGGCCGGGCACCTCGGGCGCCAGCGTGATCAGCCGAATCGGCGCCAACGCATGCAGGGCCAACAACTCGGCCATGCTGCCGGTGCGGGCAAAGCCGGGTTGCGCGCCCAGGCGGTCAGGGTGAATGAAGGGGCCCTCCAGGTGCACGCCCAGCACCCGGGCGCAGCCGCGTGGCCGGGCCTTGCAGAAAGGCCCCAGCGCAGTCATGGCGGCGGCCAGTTCATCGGGCGGCGCGGTCATGGTGGTGGCCAACAAGGCGGTGGTGCCGTGGCGCACATGCAGGGCGGCGATGTGGGCCATGGCATCGCCGCCTTCCATCGTGTCACGACCACCCCCGCCATGCACGTGCAGGTCGATGAAGCCTGGCAGCACGATGGGCAGAGGGCTGGTGCGCACCTCGGCTTCGCTGACCGCCTGGCCTTGCAGGTTGGCGATGCGGCCATCGGCTGATACCGCCATCCGCCCTCGCACGAAGCCGGCCGGGGTGAGCAGGTGGCCAGCGAGAATGGTGCTCATGGGTGGGTGGCCGGCAAGGTGTTCAGCTGCGCCTGCAGCATCCACAGCGCGCCCTGGGCAGCGTCGGCGGCGGGCTCGATGCAGCGTTGACGCAAGGCTGCGGGTAGGCGAGGTGCCAGGCGCCGGCCCACGCTGCCGCAAACCGCAAACGGCAGTGCGCCTGACGTGTCCAGGGCAAAGGCCAGATCGGCCAGTTCGGCCGCAGCGTCGTCCAGGATCTGCAGTGCGGCCGGATCGCTGGTCTCGGTGTGGAAGACCAGTGGCGCCAACGGTGCCAAGGTGCTGGCGGTGGCGCCCTGGGCCCAGGTGATCAGGGCGTCTCGATCCGCACCAGCAACGGCCCACACTGCGCGCGCCAGGGCGCCCGGCGGGGCGCGGCCGTCCAGCGCTCTTTGGGCTTGCTGCAGGGCGCGCTGGCCAATCCAGGCGCCACTGCCTTCGTCGCCCACGCCAAAGCCCCAGCCGCCAGCCAGCACGCGCCGGCCATCGGCCGACAAGGCCTCACCCACACTGCCGGTGCCGGCGATCAGGATGGCGCCGGGCCGGCCCCCGTGGGCGCCCCAACGGGCGGCGGCCGCATCGGTGTCCAGTGCCAGCGCGGCGCAGGGCGGCGCGCTGGCCAGAAAATCGGCACGGCGCACGGCGCTGCCTGCGCCGGCCAGCCCCAGGCCGAGCGCGCAGTGCGCCGTGTCGGCCGGCGGCAAGCCCGCGTCGGCAAAGGCGCGCTCCACCGCCTGCCACACATGCAGCCAGGCTTGCGCGGTGCCTTGCGACAGCGCCGAAGGGCCCGCTTCGCCCTGGCCCAGGTGCTGGCCATCGGCATCGGCCAGGCGGGCCCGGGTGCCCGTGCCACCGCCATCGATGCCGATGAGGAAGCTGGGCTTCAGGGGAAGGGCGGCAGGCAAGCGGGGCATGGCGCCAGACCATAACAAACCCCGTGAATGCGCAGCGCAACGACAATGCGCTCCCCGTCTCCAACCCAGGCCCGCCGATGCAGACCATACCCTTCGAGCTGCGTGGCGAGTTCATCACCCTGGACCGCCTGCTCAAAGCCACCGGCATCGCCGGCAGTGGCGGCGCGGCCAAGCAGATGGTGGCCGACGGCAAAGTGCAGGTGGACGGACGCGACGAGTTGCGCAAGACCGCCAAGCTTCGGTCTGGCCAGGTGGTCAGCCTGACGGGGGTGCGCATCCACCTGCAGGTGCCGGCCGTTGCCACAGGTGAGGACGCCAGCCAGGACACAAGCCACGACGCAAGTCAGGCCGCAAATCAGGCCGCGCCAGCTGCCTGAGCGACAATCGTTGCTCAACGCCGGCTTCGTGCCCCCGAAGCTGGCGTTTCCATTTCACGGGGCCATGTCGAGGACAACCATGCTCAAAAACCTCAGGCGCGCCGCCCGGCGTCGGCCTGTCCGCGCGCTTGGCGCTATCACCCTCAGCGTGCTGACCGCCGGTGCCCCGGCCCAGGGTGCACCACTGCAAGCCTGCTTCGTCTACGTCAGCCCGGTGGGCCAGGCCGGCTGGAGCTACCAGCACGACCAGGGCCGCCTGATCATGGAAAAGGCCCTGGGCGACGCGGTGCGCACCCGAACCGTGGAGGCGGTGGCCGAAGGCCCGGACAGCGAGCGCGTGATGCGCGACCTGGCCACGCAGGGCTGCGGCCTGATCGTGGCCACCAGCTTCGGCTACCTGGAGCCCGCGCTGCGGGTGGCGGCCGAATTTCCGCAGGTGCGCTTCGAGCATGCCGGCGGCTACAAGACGGCGCCCAACCTCAACACCTTCAATGCCCGCTACTACGAGGCCCGCTGGCTGGCCGGCTGGCTGGCCGGCATGCAGAGCAAGAGCGGCGTGGCCGGCTATGTGGCCGGCTTTCCGGTGCCCGAGGTGGTGCAGGGCATCAATGCCTTTGCGCTGGGCATGCGTGCGGCCAACCCCAAGGCCGAGGTCAAGGTGGTGTGGCTCAACGCCTGGTTCGACCCCCCGCGTGAGCGTGAAGCAGCGCTTACCCTCATCGGCCAGGGCGCCGACGTGCTGAGCAACCACAGCGGCTCGACCGCGGTCGCACAGGTCGCGCAGGAGAACTTCAAGACCCGCGGCGTGCGGCTGGTCGCCTACCAGAGCGACATGCGGCGTGTCGCGCCGAACGCGCAGCTGACCGCGATCGTGCACCAGTGGGGCGGCTTCTACACGCAGGTGGCCCTGGCCACGCTGGCCGGCCGCTGGCGCGCCGAGCCGGTCTGGGGCGGCATGAAAGACGGCTTCATCACGCTCGCACCGCTGGCCGCCGACGTGCCGGCGGTCACCGTCGCAGCCGTCGACGCGGCGCGGCAGGCCATCATCGCCGGCCGGCTGCAACCGTTCGCGGGGCGGCTGGTCGACAACGACGGCAACGTGCGCCAAGCGCAAGGCACGCTCGACGACCACACGATCGCGACGATGAACTGGTTCGTCGACGGCGTGGCTGGCGCCGTGCCGCGGCCTCAAGCGACCAGCGGCGGCAGCGCGTCGAGCAAGCCGGCCGCCTCGGCGCCGAACGCGTAGGCGTCCATGCCCAGGCAGCCGTAGGTCACGCTGGCGTGCAGGCGCTGCGGCACCGCGTCGGCCCCGCCGGCACCTGCTGCCCTGGTACGTGGCGGCTGGTG
>JANOAQ010000207.1:0-4008 GCA_031411195.1 Burkholderiaceae bacterium
ATGATTTTGTCTTTGGCCTTTTCGAAGTCATTCATCTCGACCACCCGGCCATTGCGGCGGGCGGCAAAGAGTGCGGCCTCGTTGACCAGGTTGGCCAGATCGGCACCCGAAAACCCGGGGGTGCCGCGGGCCAGCAGATCGGCCTTGATGTCCTGCCCGATCGGCACCTTGCGCATGTGCACATTCAGGATTTGCTCACGCCCACGCACATCGGGCAACGTGACATAGACCTGGCGGTCGAATCGGCCCGGACGCAACAGTGCAGGATCGAGGATGTCGGGCCGGTTGGTGGCCGCCATCACGATCACGCCCAGATTGGTCTCGAAACCGTCCATCTCGACCAACATCTGGTTCAGTGTCTGCTCGCGCTCGTCATTGCCACCACCCAGGCCAGCGCCACGGTGACGGCCAACCGCATCGATTTCGTCGATGAAGATGATGCAAGGCGCGCTCTTCTTGGCCTGCTCGAACATGTCCCGAACGCGGGCCGCGCCCACCCCGACGAACATCTCGACGAAATCGGAACCCGAGATGCTGAAGAACGGCACCTTGGCTTCACCCGCAATGGCCTTGGCCAGCAAGGTTTTGCCGGTGCCCGGAGGGCCGACCAACAGCACGCCACGCGGAATGCGACCGCCCAGCTTCTGGAACTTCTGCGGGTCTTTCAAGAAGTCGACCAGTTCTTTGACTTCTTCCTTGGCCTCGTCACAGCCAGCGACATCGGCAAAGGTGGTCGAGTTGTTGGCCTCGTCAAGCATGCGGGCCTTGCTCTTGCCGAAGCTGAATGCGCCACCCTTGCCGCCGCCCTGCATCTGGCGCATGAAGTACACCCACACGCCGATCAGCAAGAGCATCGGGCCCCAGCTGATCAGCAGGCTGACCAGGAGGGAAGGCTCTTCGCGCGGCTTGACATCGAACTTGACGCCGTTGTTGATCAGGTCGCCCACCAAGCCCCGATCGAGGTAGGTGGCGGTGGAGCGGATGCGCTTGTCATCGGTGGTGGTGGCCAGGATTTCAGTGCCGCCATTGCCCTCTTGAAGCGTGACCGTCTTGACGCGTTTGGCACGCACCTCTTCCAGAAAGTCGGAGTAGCCGACCATCGAGCCCGCTGACACCCCGCGATCGAACTGTTTGAACACGGTGAAAAGCACAAGTGCTATCACCAGCCAAACAGCGACCTTCGAGAACCATTGATTGTTCACCGCGGCTCCTTTAGCCCATCATGACCGTGTGGCAGGCGCCCACTGCACCTTTGCAGGGTTGCGACCCGTCACCACACACCAACTCACGGTATGTGGGGTCGATTCTAGTTCAGTCAAGCCCCAGGCACCGGGTTGGCGCGGAGCGTTGAAACAGGGGAATCCCAGGCGAATTCGACCCATTGCAAAGCCGGATTTCCGCAGGCTCAAGCTGACTTCAGACCGATGCCGATCAGGAAAGTTTCAGACGATCTGTCACGCGAGGCCTTGGGTTTGATCGGTTTGACGACCCGGAACTGCTGCTTGAACAGGCCCACCAGGGTGTTGTAGCCGCTGCCGTGGAAGACCTTGACCACCAACGCGCCATTGGGCTTGAGGTGCTGCTGCGCAAAATCGAGCGCGAGTTCGACCAAGTGTTCGATGCGCGCAGCGTCTGCCGATTCGATGCCCGACAGGTTGGGCGCCATGTCGGACACCACCAGATCCACCGGCCGGCCAGCCACGGCATCGTTCAACTGCGCCAGAACGGCTTCTTCGCGAAAGTCGCCCAGGATGAACTGCACGCCCTCGATGGGGTCCATCGCCAGCGCGTCCAGCGCGATGATGGTGCCCAGCAACTCACCGACTGCCGCGCCGCCCGTGCCAGCCGACCTGGGCGCAAAACGGCGGCGCAGGTACTGGCTCCAGGCCCCGGGTGCGCTGCCCAGATCAACGACGATCTGGCCCGGTTTGACCAGGCCCAGGGTCTCGTCGATCTCCTTGAGCTTGTAGGCCGCGCGGGCGCGGTAGCCTTCTTTTTGGGCCAGTTTGACGTAGGTGTCGTTGACGTGATCGTGCACCCACTGTTTGTTGATCTTCTTGCTTTTGGAGTCGATTTTCATGACGAGTAGATAATACGGGCATGCCTGCCATTCATTTGACGCCCGCCGAACGCAAGGACAAGCGCGGCGAAGCCCACCACCTCGACCCGGTCGTTGCCATTGGCGACCAGGGCCTGACCGACGCCGTCATCAAGGAGGCTGACCTTGCATTGAAGGCTCACGGCCTGATCAAGGTGCGGATGTTTTCGGATTCACGGCCTGACCGCGAGACCGCCTTGGCCACCCTGGCCGACCGCCTGAACGCCGCGCCGGTACAGCACATCGGAAAATTGCTGGTGCTGTGGCGCCCCGTTCCCGAGAAAGCCAAAGCCGATCGCGACGACCGCGCTGCCGGCCCCCGGGTGGTCAAGATCCTCAAATTCAGCAAGAGCGGCAACCACCGCGCGCAGATCAAGAAGATCACCGTGTTCGGCAACCAGCGGGTCACTGCCGGCGGCGAGATCAAACGGGCCAAAACCCGGGTGACCAGCGTCAAGAAGAAGGCGGCGGACTGACCGTGGCCGGCTTGGCGGCCCGCCAGGCCAGTAGCGCCAGCAACAGGACCTTGACCGCATAGAGCACGCTGCTCACCGCGTGCAATTGGCCAAAGCTCAGCGGCCCCTGCCCAGCGCGCGCTGCAGGCATCATCGGTTGCAGTGCGAAGTAGCCGGCCACGGTGCAAAACAGCGCACTTAGTGCCAACATCATCTCGGCGCTCAACACCGATCCCGCACCGGCTTCGGCCGCCAGGCGAGCACGCCCACGCTCCAGCACCAGCAGCAGCGCGCCCAGCGCCAGGCTTAGCCAGGCTTCCTGCACGAAGATGCGGCCCACCACGCGGCCGGCGTCGGCGCGCTCGAGTTGCGAGAACACCGCCGGCGCAGCGATGGCGGCAATGCAGACCAGCACACCGGCCCACAGGCCGGGCAGCAGGCGGCGCAAGCGCTCGGCCATGCTCAGATGTAGCGAACGTCGACGATCTCGTAGCGCTTGATGCCGCCCGGGGCTTGAACCTCGGCCACATCGCCGGCTTCCTTGCCGATCATCGAACGCGCGATAGGCGAGCTGATCGAGATCAGGCCTTTCTTCAGGTCGGCTTCGTCGTCGCCCACGATCTGGTAGGTCACTTCCTGACCGCTGGCTTCTTCTTCCAGGTCGACGGTGGCGCCAAACACCACCCTGCCGCCGGCGTCCAGCGTGGACGGATCGATCACTTGGGCCGCGGCCATCTTGCCTTCGATCTCAAGAATGCGGCCTTCGATGAAGCCTTGCTTGTCCTTGGCAGCCTCGTACTCGGCGTTTTCCGACAGATCACCCTGGGCGCGCGCCTCGGAAATAGCCTGGATCACCGCGTGGCGTTCGACGGTCTTGAGCCGGTGCAGCTCTTCCTTGAGCTTTTCGGCGCCGCGCCTGGTGAGGGGAATGGTGGCCATGCGGGCCTCCTGAATGCGATAACGGGCTACAAGACAAATCCGCCGCTCTGGGGCCACGGACAGGCCGGGCGCAGAGGCGGCGGAACGAAAAGGTCAAAGTTTAGGGCAACTCGGCGTGCAGCTCTTGCAGGCTGAGAACGCTCAGGCCTTGCTGGTGCTTGAGCGCCTCGGTGGCCGCCTCGCAACCGGCCATGGTGGTGTAGTAGGTGACACGGTTGGCCAACGCCGCCGTGCGGATATAGCGCGAATCGGCAATCGCCGTGCGCGTTTCATCGACCGTTGTGAAGACCAGTTGGATCTCGCCGCCCTTGACCATGTCGGCAATGTGCGGCCGACCGTCTTTCACCTTGTTGACCACTTTGACCGGAATGCCCGCAGCGCTGATGGCTGCGGCCGTGCCCTTGGTGGCCACCACCGCAAAGCCCAAGGCCACCAGGTCGCGGGCAACCTGCACCGCGCGGGGCTTGTCACCACGCTTGACGGAAATCACCACCGTGCCCTTGGTGGGCAGGCGCG
>JANOAQ010000208.1:0-4686 GCA_031411195.1 Burkholderiaceae bacterium
CCGCCATCGTGAAGGTCAGCTGCCCTGCCCCGTCGGACGAGATGCCCATCAGCCGCGCGCCCAAGCGGTTGACGGCCGTGGCCCGCAGCGCCTTGCCGTACAGCGTGCGCTCGAAGAACAGCCACAGCGAGACGATCAGCGCGATCGATGCCAGGAAGATGATCAGCGTCTGGCCGCTGAACATCAGCGGACCGACGTTGAAGCGTGCATCCCAGAAGCTGGGGTTGCGAAAGCCCTCGGCGCCGAAGAAGAACAGGCCCAGCCCGGTGAGTGCAAAGTGCACCCCCACCGAGACGATGAGCAGCACCAGCACGGTGGCATCGGCCAGTGATTCATACGCCAGGCGGTAGAGCAGGCTGCCAAACGGCGTGACCAGCGCCAGTGTGAGCAACGCCTGCACCAGCAGCGAGAAGTTCTGCGGCGCGGCCCAGATGGTGAGCAGCGAGATCGCCACCGGGTAGGCCAGCGTGCCCACCACCCGGCGGGCAATCCGGCCACTGCCCTGGTGATGCCGCAGGCCGTGAATCACATCGCCGATGGCCGCAGCTACCGCCATCGCCAGCAGAAACCACACCGTGCCTGGCACCTTGCCCTGCTGCAACAGGGCCAAGGTGAGCGCGCCGAAGGCAACGAACTCGCCCTGCGGGATGAAGATGATGCGCGTGACCGCAAACACCAGCACGGTGGCCAGTGCCAACAGGGCGTAAATCGCCCCGTTGGTCGCGCCGTCAAGGGCCAGGATGCTGGCGATTGATAAGTCCATCGAAGTTCCTGTGCCGGCGGCCCGGCCCTGATCGGTGAGTGGTCTGCAAATCTGGTCGTCGATCAATTGACCGACCAGTCGGTCGATCATAAGGAGTCAAAATGCCGTGACACCCATCAAAACGCTTCGTAGAAACCCTTATGAACGTCTCGCAGACACAGGGGCCTGACCGTGCCTCAGTTCGCCAGGGCGAAATCACCGTTCTTCACAATGAGCATCACGCCGGTGTCCAGGGTGTAGCCCCAGTGGTCATCCTTGGTCCAGTTCATGATGCCGTGGGCGAATTCGGTCTTGCCCATGGTCTCGATGGCGTCCTTCAGCGCGGCGCGGAACTCGGGCGTGCCGGGCTTGGCCTTCTTCAGGGCCACCGGCACCACTTTCTCCAGCACGATCAGCGCGTCGTAGGCATGGCCGGCAAACTGGTTGTGGGTGCCTGCGCCATAGGCCTTGTCGTACTGGGCGACAAAGTCCATTGCCAGCCTCTTGCTGGGGTGGTTGGCGGGCAGCAGGTCACCCACCACGGCCGGGCCCGAGACGACGAACGCACCCTCGACGTCCTTGCCACCCACGCGCATCAGGTCCTTGGTGGCGGCAGCATGGGTCTGGTAGATCTTGCCTTTGTAGCCCCGCTCGACGATGGCCTTGTGCGGCATGGCCGCGCCCGAGCCCGAGGCCACCACCAGCATGGCGTCGGGGTTGGCGGCGGTCAGCTTCAGCGCCTGCGCGGTGACGCTGGTATCGGCGCGCGCAAAGCGTTCGACAGCCACGATCTTGATGCCGTTTTTCTCCGCTTCGGCGGTGATGGCCTTGAGCCACTGCTCGCCATAGGCGTCGGTGTAGCCCAGGAAGCCGATGGTCTTGACGCCCTGCTTCTTCATCAGGTTGACGATGGCAAAGGCCATCACGTCATTGCCCTGCGGCAGCCGAAAGCTCCAGGCATCCTTGCCCGGCGGCAAGCCGATGGGCGTGGCGGCCAACTGCACGGTCTTGCTTTCCAGGGCCACATCGGCCATGGCAATGCCCACCGGCGTGGCGGCCGAACCGATGATGATGTCGACCTTGTCTTCGGTGACGAAGCGGCGCGCGTTCTGCACGCCCTTGGTGGGGTCGGTGGCGTCATCCAGGATGGTGATCTTGAGCTTTTCACCCGCGATGCTGGTGGGCCACAGCTTGAACTGGTTGCTCATCGGGATGCCCAAGCCCGAGGCCGGGCCGGTCAGCGGCAGGCTGATGCCGATGGTCAGGTCGGCCAGGGCGGGGGTGGCAGCAGAGAGCGCGGCCAGGGCGGCGGCGGCGAACAGGGTCTTGCTGAACAGGGTCTTGTTGAACAGGGTCATGGTGGGTGTCTCCTTGGGGGCTGATTGGGGTGGCATGGGGGCATCACAGGCACAAGGCCTTGATGTCTTCGGGAATCGGGATGGCCTTGATGCGGTCGGGGTTGGCCGGGTCGCGCTGGCAGAAGGCCCGCACCTCGGTGCCATCGCACAGCAGATCGTCGCCGCGCATGACCCGGTGGCGGTGGCGAAAGGTCTTGGCCGACCAATCTTCGACCGAGGTGTGCACCTCGATCGTCTCGCCATAGGTGGCGGGCTTCAGGAACCGGGTGTGGATCTCGAGCAGGGGCGTGCCGATGATGCCGCGCGTCTTCACCAGTTCACGCCAGGGCGGCACGCCGCAGGCCATGAAGAAGGCCAGGCTGGCAGTGTCCATCCAACGGCTGAAGTTGGGGAAGAAGACGATGCCTGCCGGATCGCAGTCGCCGAAGCAGACCTCGACCCGGTAGATGTGAACCTTGCTCACTTCAACCTCCTTAAGTCGCAGACAACGCATGGATACTCACTGGACGAGGCCCCTAGACGCCGTGGAACCGGCTTGGCCGGGCCACTGGCGGCGCCCCCTGGGCGGGAGCGCCGCAGGCGTTTCGGGGGGTCACTTTTTCGGCAGAATCAGGAACGGGTCGGCATCACCGCCTTCGTACAGGGCCTGCACCAGGGCATCGCGGTGCTGCAGCACGGCACGCTGGTTGATCGAGTTCTTGTCGGTGACTTCGCACTTGTCGATGGACGGCGGCTCGGCCAGCACGTGCACCCGGGCCACGCGGTTGGCGCTGCCGGTCGAATCCTTCCACAGCCGATCGGCCACGTCCTGAAAGAACGCCCGGATGGCGGGGTGGTGCAACACCTCGGGCAAGGGCGTCGATTCAGGCAGGCCGGCCAGCTTGCGGCATTCATCGGGACGCGGAAACAGCAGGGCGCCCACGTCGTCGCGGTTCAGGCCGGTGATCACCACGTCCTGCACCAGCGGCTCGCCAGCCAGGATGATCTTGGCGCGCAGCGGGCCCACGCTGACAAAGGTGCCGGTGGACAGTTTGAAGTCCTCGGCCGTGCGGCCGTCGAAGAGGAAGCCCTTGTTGACGTCGTGCGGGTCGATCAGCCTGGCCGCGTCGCCGGTGCGGTAGAAGCCTTCCTCGTCGAAGGCCTCGCGGGTCTGCTCGGGCGCACGCCAGTAGCCCGGCATCACGTTGGGGCCCTTGAAGCGGATTTCCATCTTGTCGCCGGTGCCGGTGTCCTTCACCAGCTTGACCTCGACACCCGGCACCGGCAGGCCGATGTGGCCCGAGCGCACGTCGGTGCCCACCGCAAAGGTGCAGGCCGGCGCAGTCTCGGTCATGCCCAGGCCGGTGATGATGCGCACGCGCTCGCCCACCGCCGCTTCGCCGTGGGCATCGAGCTTGTCCCACACCGCCTGGCTCAGGCCCGCGCCGGCGAACATGAAGGCCTTGCAGCGCTTGAACAGGCTGTCGCGCAGCACCGTGTCGCTGTCCATCGCAAAGGCGATCTCCTCAAAACCCTTGGGCACGTTGAAGTAGACCGTGGGAGAGATTTCGCGCAGGTTGCGCAGCGTGGTGGCGATGCCCTTGGGCGTGGGCTTGCCCTCATCGATGTAGAGCGTGCCGCCGTTGTAAAGCGTGAGGCCCACGTTGTGGTTGCCGCCGAAGGTGTGGTTCCACGGCAGCCAGTCGACCAGCACCGGCGGCTCTTCGGCCAGAAAGCCCATGCACTGGCGCAGCGCCTGCTGGTTGGCGCACAACATGCGGTGGGTGTTGACCACGCCCTTGGGCGCCTTGGTGCTGCCTGAAGTGAACAGGAACTTGGCAATGGTGTCGGGGCCGACCTGGGCGTGCGCCGCATCCAGCGTGGGGCCCGGCTCGGCGGCCAGCAGGGCATTGAAGCCCAGCACGGTGCGGCCGGCCAGCGGCGCGCCCAAGGCAGTGGCTTGTGCGATGCCTTCGGTCAGCACCACCGGCACGTCATCGGGCAATACGGCAAAGATGGCTTGGGCATAGGCCGGACTGGCCGCAAACACCAGGCCGGGTGTGACCAGGCCCAGGATGTGGCGCAGCTTGCCGAAATCCTGGGAGATCAGCGAGTAGGCCGACGACACCGGCGCATACGGCACCCCCGCCCACATCGCGGCCAGGGCCAGCGTGACGTGCTCCAGGTCGTTTTCACTGAGGATGGCCACTGGCCGATCGACCGACAGGCCGCGGTCGACCAGCGCCTGCGCCACCGCCTGCACGCGGTGCAGCATCTGGGCGTAGCTGATGCGGATCCAATCACCATCGGGCCCGCGGCGGGCCACGAAGGTGCGCTCAGGCGCCTCGGCTGCCCACTGCGCCAGGCTATCGGTCAGGCGATCGGGAAACCAGCGCAGCCTCTCGGTGCTGCGCACCACCAGCGTGCCATTGGCGCGGTGTTCGATCGTGGCGTCGACACAACCGCCAACGCTGGCATCGCGGTAGATGGCCGGGCTCATTCCTTGACCACCTTGCCGGCACGGCCGTCGAGAAAGGCGCGCAGGCGGTCTTGGGCTTCGGGCGTGTTGCTGGCGGCAGCGGCCATCAGCGATTCGGTGAACAGGCC
>JANOAQ010000209.1:0-2443 GCA_031411195.1 Burkholderiaceae bacterium
CCACGGCGGCCAGTTGCTCGCGCGTGGTGCCGTACTGGGCCATGTGGCGCTGGGTGGCCAGGGCGTAGGCGGCCACCGGGAACACCGGGTCGTACGGCATCTCGTAGGGCTGCGGGTCCATCTGGCGGCGGGCGGCGGCCACGGCGGCGCGGTTCATGGTGCCGCTGCGCTGGGTGCTGCCGTAGCACACCAGAACGTTGTTGCACTGGCCGGCGGCCAGGGCCAGCATGGCCGGCATCAGGTGGGCGATGAAGCTGCTGCCACCCAGCATGGTGCCGTCGACAAAGGTGGGGTTGATGCCCAGATATTCGATCACCGGCATCGGCCACATGGCGCTCAGCACACTGGACGTGCACAGGCCGTCGATGTCCTGCAGGGTCAGGCCGGCATCGGCCACGGCGCGGTGGGCGGCGATGGCCAGCAGCTCGATCTCGCTGTAGCCGGGCGTTTCACCATTGCCGAACAGGCCCACGCCCGAGATGGCGGCGCTGCCGCGCAGGGCCTTGAGCTGGGGGCTGACCGAGGGGGCGCTGTACTTGCGGTCCATCACACGGCCTCCGCATCGAACACCACCAGGCCTTTGCCGGCTTGTTGCACCACCCGCGCCTTGACGCGAAGGCCCACCGTAACGACCGCCGGCGGCAGGCCTTCGACCCGGCTCATCAGGCGCACGCCTTCGTCCAGATCGACCAGGCAGATGGCGTAGTCACCGCCCGCATCGGGTTTGCGGCCGATGGTGGTGACCGAATGCACTGTGCCGGTGCCGGCCGGCGCGGTGAGCTCGGGCGCCAGCGCGCCGCAGTGGGGACACACCTCGCGCGGAAAGTACACATGCTGCTGGCAGGCGCCGCAGCGCTGGATGAGAAAGCGGCCTTCGTCCAGCGCTTGCTGGTGGCGGGCCTGGACGCCGGTGGTCGGTGAGCTCATGGGTTCGGGCAGTAAGGGGGTCGATGGGGTGGATCGGGGGAAGGCGCGAAGTCTGCCTGCAGCGGCGCGGTCGCACCATTCGTGTATGCCAAAGGGTGCCAAAGGGTGCCAGCAGACGGCCTGAAGCGGCGGTCTCCGGCGCGACATGGCTGCCGATGCCCAGTGCACGGCGCTGGCACTGCGCGGGCTCAAGCTCAGGCCGCTGTGGCCGATACCCCCCCGAAGGCCGGGCACTGCCACCGGCCGGTTCAACCCCTGCACTGGAGATTGCCCGCGATGGAAGCCTCGACTCAGAAGTACCGCCTGCTGACCCGCAGCGACATGGACGGCCTGGTCTGTGCCGTGCTGCTGAAAGAACTGGACCTTCTGGGGGAGATCGTCTTTCACCACCCCAAGGACGTGCAGGACGGCAAGGTGGCCGTCTCCGAGCGCGACATCCTGACGAACCTGCCCTATGTGCCGGGCTGCGGCCTGTGCTTCGACCACCATGCCAGCGAGGCCCTGCGCAACAGCGGCAAGCCCACGCCGGGCTACATCCTGGAGCCCGAGGCCAAATCAGCCGCCCGGGTGGTCTACAACCACTACGGCGGCAAGCAGCGCTTTCCCCGCATCAGCGACGCCATGATGGACGCGGTGGACAAGGCCGACTCGGCCGGCTTCAGCCGCGACGATGTGCTGAACCCGCAGGGCTGGGAGCTGCTGTCCTTCTTGATGGACGCGCGCACCGGCCTGGGCCGATTCCGTGAGTTTCGGGTGTCGAACTACCAGCTGATGATGATGCTGATCGACTGCTGCCGCGACCTGTCGATCGAGCAGATCCTGGCCCTGCCTGACGTGAAGGAGCGGGTGGACCTGTTCTTCGCCCAGCACGCGCTCTTTCGCGCCCAGTTGCAGCGGGTGGCCCAGGTGCACGACAAGCTGGTGGTGCTGGACCTGCGCCACGAAGACACCATCTTTGCCGGCAACCGCTTCGTGGTGTATGCCATGTTCCCGCAGTGCGACCTGTCGATGCACGTGATGTGGGGCCGCGAGAAGATGAACACCGTCTACACCGTGGGCAAGTCGATCTTCGACCGTGGCAACCCGGTGGAAGTGGGCGAGCTGATGCTGGGCTACGGCGGCGGTGGCCACCACGCCGCCGGCACCTGCCAGGGGCCCAATGACACGGCCGAGGCGATGAAGCAGGAACTCATCGCGCGCCTGGTGCAGTTTTCGCGCCGGCCGCACGCCCAGGCGGCCTGAGCGCCCGGCGGCGCCCTGCGCTGCCCCGGCAGGTCAGCGCGGCTTGCGGGCTGCCGGCCGCTTGGGCGCGGCAGCGGGCTGGGCCCGCACGCCTTGCTCACGCGGCGGCAAGCCGGTGTGCTGGGTCAGCACCCGGCCGGGCCGGGGCGCAGCCGCTGGTGTTGCCGCCGTGCGGTGGGCTGGCGTGGCAGATGCCGGCGCCGTGCCCGCCGGCTTTTTGCTTGGCAAGAGGTGTCGATTGCCATTGCCGATCAGGTCGGCCCGCGCCATGGCC
>JANOAQ010000210.1:0-12268 GCA_031411195.1 Burkholderiaceae bacterium
GTGCAGTTGCCCCAGGCGCTGCGGGTCATCATCCCGCCGCTGACCAGCCAGTACCTGAACCTCACCAAGAACTCATCGCTCGCGGTAGCGGTGGGCTACCCGGATCTGGTGTCCATCTCCAACACCTCCTTGAACCAGACCGGCCGGGCCATCGAGTGCATCGCGCTGGTGATGGCCTGTTATCTCACGCTGTCCTTGCTGACGGCCCTGCTGATGAATGCCTACAACAAGCGTTCATTGTTGAAGGAGCGTTGACATGGCGAGCTCGACGCAAGTGTTCGAACCCATAGCCAGCCGCCGCCCACCGGTGCAGGTGCAGGGTGTGCTGGCCTGGCTGCGCATCAACCTGTTCGACGGCTGGCGCAACACCGTGGCCACGCTGGTGGTGCTGGCCTTGCTGGCGCTGTGCATCCCCAAGCTGCTCAGTTGGGCCGTCATCAATGCCATCTTCGTGCCCGACAACGCGGCTTGCCGCGCGATGGTCGAGCACAGCGGCGCCTGCTGGGGCGTGGTGGCCGAGAAGTACCGGCTCATTTTGTTCGGGCGCTACCCCTTTGCCGAGCAGTGGCGCCCCTTGGTGGCCTGCATGCTCCTGATCTGCCTGCTGGTGGCCAGTTGCTACCGCGGCTTCTGGAAGCTGTGGTTGCTGGCCGCCTGGGGCGTCGTGCTGCCACTGTTCTTCTGGCTGATGCATGGCGGCGCGGGCGGCTTGACGACCGTCGAGACGTCGATGTGGGGTGGTTTCCCGCTCACCTTGCTGCTGTCCACGCTCAGCCTGGTGATGGCTTTTCCGCTGGCCATTGCGGTGGCGCTGGGGCGGCAGTCGCGCATGCCGGGCATCCGCACGCTGTGTGTGCTGTATGTCGAGCTGGTGCGGGGGGTGCCGCTGATCACGGTGCTGTTCATGGCGTCGTTCATGTTTCCGCTGTTCATGCCCGAGGGCAAGCAGATCGACGTGCTGCTGCGGGTGCTGGTAGGCATGACGCTTTTCACTGCGGCCTACCTGGCCGAGGTGGTGCGCGGGGGGCTGCAGGCCTTGCCCAAGGGCCAGGTCGAAGCCGCGCAATCGCTGGGGCTCAGTTCGTGGCAGACCACCCGCAAGATCGTGCTGCCGCAGGCCCTGCGCCTGGTGGTGCCGGCCATCATGAACACCTTCATCGGGGCGTTCAAAGACACCTCGCTGGTCACCATCGTCAGCCTGTTCGACCTGACCGGCGCGCTGCAACTGGCGCTGGGTGATTCGAACTGGCGCAAATTCTTCCTCGAAGGCCAGTTTTTCGTGGCTGGCATCTATTTCGTCTTCTGTTTCGCCATGTCGCGTTACAGCCAGTGGATCGAACGCCACCTCAACACCGGCACCCGCCGTCAATGACCGGGCATGCCCGTTTGGGACCTTGAACATGAGTACACCGCAGTCCGCACCCATCATCGAGTTCAACGGCGTCAACAAGTGGTTCGGCCAGTTCCACGTGCTGCGCGACATCCAGCTGCAGGTGGCGCGCGGTGAGCGCATCGTGATCTGCGGGCCGTCGGGCTCGGGCAAATCGACGCTGATCCGCTGTGTCAACCGGCTCGAAGAACACCAGTCGGGCGATCTGATTGTCGACGGCACGGCGCTCACCGATGACCTCAAGGCCATCGAGAAGATCCGCAAGGACGTGGGCATGGTGTTCCAGCAGTTCAACCTGTTTCCGCACCTCACCGTGCTCGAAAACCTGACGCTGGCGCCCATGTGGGTCGGCAAGCTGCCCAAGAAAGAAGCCGAAGAACGCGCGATGACGCAGCTCAAGCGGGTGCGCATCGCCGAGCAGGCCCACAAATACCCGCTGCAGATGTCGGGCGGCCAGCAGCAGCGCGTGGCGATTGCGCGCGCGCTGTGCCTCACGCCCAAGATCATGCTGTTCGACGAGCCCACTTCGGCGCTCGACCCCGAGATGATCCAGGAAGTGCTGGACGTGATGGTCGAGCTGGCCGGCCAAGGCATCACCATGCTTTGCGTCACCCATGAAATGGCCTTTGCCAAGGCGGTGGCCAACCGCGTGATCTTCATGGACCAGGGCCAGATCGTCGAGCAGGCGCCGCCGCACGAGTTCTTCGACAACCCGAAGAGCGAGCGCACCCGCGACTTCCTGTCCAAGATCCTGTCGCACTGACCGCTGGCAGGGCCGCCATGCCGCTGCAGCGCAGCGCCTTCCTCGGCCCAGGTGACGAGCCCCCCCGGCCGCATGGCAACTGCTACTGGCTGGTGCCGGGCCGCCTTCTGGCGGGCCAGCACCCCGGCGGGCGCGGCGCCACGGATGTGGCCGGCACCGTGGCGGCCTTGCTGGCTTCAGGCATCCGCCAGACACTGGACCTCACCAGCCCGGGTGAAGGCCTCACCAACTACCAGGCGCAGATCGAACAGCAGGCCGCGGCAAAAGGCTGGCAGGCCCGCGTGCTGCGCGCCCCGGTGGCCGATTACGCGGTGCCCGATGCACGCCGCATGCGCTGGGTGCTCGACCATTTGCACGGCGCGTTGGAAGACGGTCCACCGCTCTACCTGCATTGCCATGGCGGCATCGGCCGCACCGGCACGGCCATCGGCTGCCTGCTGGTCGAGCAGGGCTTCACCGGCGACGACGCCCTGGCCCTGATCGCCCAGAAATGGCGGGTGATGGAAAAGCGCCGCCGCGCACCTGAATCACCCGAAACCGAGGCCCAGCGCGACTACATCCGCCATTGGCAGCCCGGCGCCGGGGCCGGCGCGGCCTGAGCTGCCGGCGGGCCGTGGCCCGGATGCCAAAATCCGGCCCATGCCGAACACGACGACCCACGCTGCCCCCGCCACCCTGACCCTCACGCGCCCCGACGACTGGCACCTGCATGTGCGCGACGGCGCCGCCATGGCCGCCGTGCTGCCAGCCACTGCCCGCCAGTTCGGCCGCGCCATCATCATGCCCAATCTGCGCCCGCCGGTGACCACCGCCGCCCAGGCCGTGGCCTACCGAGACCGCATCCTGGCAGCGGTTCCAGCCGGTGTGGACTTCACGCCGCTGATGACGCTGTACCTGACCGACAACACCTCGCCCGACGAAGTGCAGCGTGCGGCCGATGCCGGCGCGGTGGCCTTCAAGCTTTACCCGGCCGGTGCCACCACCAACAGCGATGCGGGCGTCACCGACATCCGCAAGACCTACGCCGCCCTGCAGGCCATGCAGCGCACCGGCCTGAAGCTGCTGGTGCACGGCGAAGTGACCGATGGCGACATCGACCTGTTCGACCGCGAGGCCGTGTTCATCGACCGCGTGATGCAACCACTGCGCGCCGACCTGCCCGAGCTGAAGGTGGTCTTCGAGCACATCACCACCAAAGAAGCCGCGCAGTACGTGGCCCAGGCCGGTGCACACACGGCGGCCACCATCACCGCCCACCACCTGCTCTACAACCGCAATGCCATTTTCATGGGTGGTTTGCGGCCTCACTACTACTGCCTGCCGGTGCTCAAACGCGAGGTGCACCGCCAGGCCCTGGTGGCAGCGGCCACTTCGGGCAGTGACCGCTTCTTTCTGGGCACCGACAGTGCGCCACACGCGTCGGTGATGAAGGAGGCGTCGGTTTGCGGCGCCGGTTGCTTCACGGCCTTGAGCGCCTTGGAGCTGTACGCCGAAGCCTTCGACAGCGTGGGTGCACTCGACCAACTCGAAGCCTTTGCCAGCCACCACGGCCCGGCCTTCTACGGCCTGCCGCGCAACAGCGGCACGGTGACCCTGGCACGCCAGCCCTACACCCTGCCCGAGGCCGTGCCCTTTGGCGATGCCCAGCTCAAGCCGCTGCGCGGTGGCGAAACGCTGGCCTGGCGCCAGGTCGATTGATCTTCGGTCCTGCCAGCCCTGGTGAATTGCCTGGCTGGTTGGCGCCCCTGCAGCCAGCGCTGGCCCAGGTGATGGGGCTGTGCAGCGCCGGCACCCCCGTGGCCGCCGCGTTGAACGACGCATCGACCGCCGCCAGGCCTGCCGATTGCCCGGTACGCTTCGTGCCGCAGGCCGATCTGCCAGCCGGCGAGGCCTACGAGGCCTTCATCCACCGCAGCGGCCAGGTGCCCACACGCGACAACCTGCACGACGCCTTCAACGGTTTGATGTGGTTGGCGCAGCCAGCGCTGAAGCAGCGGCTAAACCAGTTGCAGGCCGCCGAGCTCGTAGCACACGGTGTAAGCGGCCAGCGGGGTTCGGTGCGCGATGCGCTGACCTTGTTCGACGAGAACGGCGCCTTGCTGCAGGCGCCCGCCGTGCTGATGCAGGCCCTGCGTCAGCGCGATTGGCATGGCCTGTTCATCACCCACCGAGCCTGCTGGGCCGACGCGCGCATGACGATCTTCGGCCATGCCCTGCTGGAAAAACTGGCGGTCGCACCCCGCAAGGCGCTGACCGCGCATGTGCTGCTGTGCGACGCGCCGCTGGCACTGACTGCCGATGGCTGGGCCAGCAAACCCTTTGCGCCGTTGCCGGTGCTGGGTGTGCCGCTCTGGTGGCCAGGCAACGACGATCCGGCGTTTTATGCCGATGCGGCCGTGTTCAGGCCGCACCGCACTCAGGCGGGCAAGAAGCCTTCGATCGACAGGTAGCGCTCACCCGTGTCGTAGTTGAAGCCCAGCACCGTGGCGCCGGCACCCAGCTCGGGCAGCTTCTGGGCAATGGCGGCCAGCGTGGCGCCGCTGCTGATGCCCACCAACATGCCTTCTTCGCGCGCGCAGCGGCGGGCCATCTCGCGGGCGGCTTCGGCGTCCACCTGGATCACGCCGTCGAGCAACTGGGTGTGCAGGTTGGCGGGGATGAAGCCCGCGCCGATGCCCTGGATGGGGTGCGGGCTGGGCGCGCCGCCGCTGATCACCGGGCTGGCGGCGGGCTCGACCGCAAACACCTTCAGCTGGGGCCAGCGCGCCTTCAGCACCTGGGCGCAGCCGGTGAGGTGGCCGCCGGTGCCCACACCGGTGATCAGCGCGTCCAGCCCTTCGGGAAAGTCAGCGGCAATCTCTTCGGCCGTGGTGCGCACATGCACCGCGATGTTGGCGGGGTTCTCGAACTGCTGCGGCATCCAGGCGCCGGGGGTTTGGGCCACCAGTTCCTGGGCACGGGCGATCGAGCCCTTCATGCCTTTTTCGCGCGGGGTCAGGTCGAAGCTGGCGCCGTAGGCCAGCATCAGCCGGCGGCGTTCGACGCTCATGCTGTCGGGCATCACCAGCACGAGCTTGTAGCCCTTGACGGCGGCCACCATGGCCAGGCCGATGCCGGTATTGCCCGAGGTGGGCTCGATGATGGTGCCGCCAGGCTTGAGCGCGCCGCTGGCCTCGGCCGCCTCCACCATGGCCAGGCCGATGCGGTCCTTGATCGAGCCACCCGGGTTGCTGCGTTCGCTCTTGATCCAGACGTTCGCGTCGCCGAACAGGCGGTTGATGCGCACGTGCGGGGTGTTGCCAATGGTGGCCAGGATGTTGGCGGCTTTCATGGGTCGATCTCCTTGAAGGGGGCAGGCAGAAGCGCAAGCCGCGATAATCGCATGGTGAAGCAAGCCAGACCGCCGCTGGGGCAAGCACCGAAAGGTGGCCCTGGAGGAAGGTCCGGACTGCACAGAGCGGCGTAGCAGTTAACGGCTGCCCACCGTGAGGTGAGGATCAGAGCAACAGAGACGAGCCGATTCAGTTCGGGTGAAACGGGCAATCTCTACGCGCAGCAACACCGAATAGGCACATATTGATCCGGCTCGGGGAGTGTGCGGGTAGGTGGCATCGAGCCGGGCAGGCGACTCCCGGCCCAGAGGAATGGCGGTCACGGCACCGGGGCTCCGCAAGGGGCGAAGGCGCTGCACAGAATCCGGCCTATCGGCTCGCTTCACACTAACTTCAGGCGCTGCCTGGCCCCTATGGGCCGGGCAGCGCCATTGCCAGATCGGACCTGATGAATCCCAACGCTTCGACCCTTTGGCCCTACCCGCGCTGGGCACTGGCCGCCTTGCTGGCCTGCCTGGGCACGCTGGGGCCGTTTTCGATCGATACCTACCTGCCGGCGTTTTCGGGCATTGCCGCCACGCTGGGCGCCACGCCGGCCCAGATGCAGCAGACGCTGTCGGCCTACCTGTTCGGCTTTGCGCTGATGAATCTGTTCCATGGCGCCTTGTCCGACAGCTTCGGCCGCCGGCCGGTGGTGCTGTGGGGGCTGGCGCTGTTCACTGCCGCCTCGCTGGGCTGCGCGCTGAGCCAGACCATCGGCCAGCTGGTGTTCTTTCGCGCCCTGCAGGGCATGTCGGCCGGTGCCGGCGTGGTGGTCTCGCGCGCCATCATTCGCGACATGTGCCCGCCCGACGAGGCGCAGCGCCTGATGTCGCAGGTGACCATCTTCTTCGGCATCGCGCCGGCCATCGCGCCGGTGCTGGGCGGCGTGCTGTTCGTGCACCTGGGCTGGCACTCGATCTTCTGGTTGCTGGTCGGTATCGGGGCGGTGCTGTTTGCCCTGAACGCCCGCTTGCTGCCCGAAACCCTGCCGGCCGATGGCCGCCAGTCGTTCTCGCCCGGTCCGCTGCTGGCGGCCTATGTCGAATTGATCCGCAATCCGCGCTTCGTCGGCCTGGTGTTCGCCAGCGGCGTGCCTTTCAACGGCATGTTCCTGTATGTGCTGTCGGCGCCCGAATGGCTGGGCACCCACCTGAAGCTGGGGCCCACACAGTTCTTCTGGTTCTTCGGCCTCAGCATCGCCGGCATCATGGCGGGCGCCTTTGCCAGCGGTCGCTTTGCCGGGCGCGTGCCGCCACGCCGGCAAATTCGCTGGGGCTTTGCCATCATGCTGGGCACCTCGGTGGTAAACGTGGTGCTCAATCTGCTGTTCACGCCACACCCGGGCTGGGCGCTCTTGCCGGTGGCGGTGTATTCCTTCGGCTGGGCACTGATGGTGCCGGTGGTCACACTGATGGTGCTTGATCTGGCGCCTGACCGCCGGGGCATGGCGTCTTCGCTGCAGGCTTGCGTGGGCAGTCTGGCCAACGGCGTGGTGGCCGGTGTGCTGGCGCCGCTGGTGATGCATTCCACCGAGGCCCTGGCCGTCACCTCCTTGGGGTTGATGCTGGTAGGCCTGCTGGCCTGGTTGGCGGTCAAGCGGCGTTGAATGGTGCACGGCCGCGCGGGCCAAGGTGTTCAAGATTCGAGCAATCGGTGCCGATAGCGCAGTGAGAGGGGCCTGCCAGTGCGGCGGGCCCGTGGTCACCTTGCTGCGAGTACTTGCCATGTCCACCGCCCTGACAACCCCCGTCGTCCGCCAATTGGGCGCCATCAGCCTGTTGGCATCGGCTGCCTGGCTGGCCTGTGCGGGCCCGGCCCTGGCCTCGGACGCCCATGCGGCGCCGGCCAAGGCCGCAGCCAAGCCGGCGCCAGCCACTGCAGAGGCGCCCAAGGGCGTGGCGCCCGGCGACCCCATGGATGCCCTGCGCGAAAAGCTGGCGTCGAAACTGGGCGCCGCCAAGGTGCCCGAGGCGCCTACACCCTATGTGGTGCGGGTGGTGGCCAAATCGGGTGAAGCAACGCCCGGCACAGCGGCGGCCCAGGTCGCCAAGGCCGCCGCAGCACCTGCCGACAGCCATGGCGGCACCCCCGCCAAGGTGGCCAAGCTGCGCTCGGCCAAGGCGGCCGCTGGCCACCAGGCCGACGCCCATGCCGCGCACTGGAGCTACGGCGGTGACGGCGGTCCGGAAAAGTGGGGCCAGCTCAAGCCCGAGTTCAGCACCTGCGCCAACGGCCAGCGCCAAAGCCCCATCGACATCCGCAGCGGCGTCAAGGTCGATCTGGAGCCGATCCAGTTCGACTACCGGCCCACCGGCTTCGGTGTGATCGACAACGGCCACACCATCCAGGTCAACCTGGCCGGTGGCAATGCCATCGAGGTGCAGGGACGGCGGTTTGACCTGGTGCAGTTCCACTTTCACCGCCCGTCCGAAGAGCGCATCAACGGCCGCCAGTTCGACATGGTGGCCCACCTGGTGCACAAGGACCCGGAGGGCAAGCTGGCCGTGGTGGCCGTGCTGCTGGACCGGGGCACGGCCCAACCGCTGGTGCAGACGATCTGGAACAACCTGCCGCTGGAAAAGGGGACTGAAGCCTCGGCGCGCACTGAACTGGACATGAACCACCTGCTGCCAGCCGACCGGCGTTACTTCACCTACATGGGCTCGCTCACCACGCCGCCCTGCAGCGAAGGCGTGCTGTGGATGGTGCTGCAGCAGCCCGTGCCGGTGGCCAATGACCAGATCGGCGTCTTCTCCCGCCTGTACCCGATGAACGCACGGCCCATCCAGCAGGCTTCAGGCCGCTTGATCAAGCAGTCGAACTGACGTGGGGCGCCGCCCGGCGCCTCTTTCCTGCCAAGCCCGCCTCGGCCTTGCCGTGGCGGGCTTGGCTTTTGGCGGGCAAAGGGCCATCCGTGACAATCGTCACATTCGGGGCATCCTGCGCGACAGACCCCAAGGCGCCATCAGTTCGCCTCAGGCCGGTTTACACCAGCGTCTGGAGCTAAACCAAGGCTTTCACAAATCCTCGCAAGTCTCTATTTTGAAAGAACTTTTGTCCAGAACGCCGCTTGAGGTATTTCCACTAAGTAGTTGATTTGATTGATTTTTTCCGGCACGCCCCTGGTTTCTCTCCAATTTCTGCGCTAAAGTGGAGTTTGGTGGGAATAGGTGGGAAAAAGTGGCTGGATTTGTGTTTCAAGGCACCTCGGCGTTGACGCTGGATGGCAAAGGCCGGATGGCCGTGCCCGTGCGTCACCGTGATGCCCTGTCGGCGCTGTCGGCCAATCAGCTCACCATCACCCAGCACCCGGTGGGTTGCCTGTTGGTATTTCCTCGTCCGGCCTGGGAGGGCTTTCGCGCCCAGTTGCTGGGCCTGCCGATGGAAGCCGACGGCTGGCGCCGTTTCTTCGTCGGCAGCGCGGTCGATGTCGAGGTCGATTCGGCCGCCCGCGTACTGGTGCCGCCAGAACTGC
The DNA here is from genome assembly GCA_031411195.1 of Burkholderiaceae bacterium. Classification (GTDB taxonomy): domain Bacteria; phylum Pseudomonadota; class Gammaproteobacteria; order Burkholderiales; family Burkholderiaceae_C; genus Pseudaquabacterium. The sequence goes on from JANOAQ010000210.1 coordinate 9,003, forward strand.
GCGCCATGGCCGGTCTGGACAAGGACGTGCTGCTTTTGGGCATGGGCCACCGGCTCGAGTTGTGGGACGCAGCCAAGTACGCCGCGCACCAGGCCCAAGTGATGGCCGGGCCGATGCCCGATGCCATCAAGAGCTTTGTCTTCTGATGGCCACCGCCGCTGCCGGGCAGCACACCACAGTCCTCCTCGACGAGGCGGTTGACGCCGTCGCGCTACGCCCCGACGGCGTGTACGTGGACGGCACCTTCGGCCGGGGCGGCCACAGCCGAGCACTGCTGGCACGCCTGTCGCCCGCCGGCCGGCTGATCGCTTTCGACAAGGATCCCGAGGCCATCGCCGTCGGCCAGGCCCTGGCGGCCGACGACCCGCGCTTCGCCATCGTGCACGAAAGCTTTGCCGACATGGCTGCCGAACTGGCCGCGCTGGGTGTAGCCCAGGTCGACGGCGTGCTGCTCGATCTGGGCGTGAGCTCGCCGCAAATCGACAACGGCGCGCGGGGTTTCAGTTTCAGGTTCGATGCGCCGCTGGACATGCGCATGGACACCACCCGTGGCGAAACCGCTGCGGATTTTCTGGCCGGCGCCACCGAGCGGCGCATTGCGGAGGTGATTCGTGACTATGGCGAAGAACGGTTTGCTGTTTCGATTGCAAAGGCGCTTGTTGCTCGCCGGGACGGCGGGGCCCCTGTTCGAACAACGCTCGAACTTGCCCAGCTCGTGGCTCGTTCGGTCCGCACCCGCGAAGCGGGCCAGGACCCTGCAACGCGGACGTTTCAAGCTCTTCGGATTCTCGTCAATGGTGAGCTCACGGAACTTGAGCAAGGCCTGAGTGCCGTGCTTGACCTGCTGGCGCCCGGCGGGCGCTTGGCGGTGATCAGCTTCCATTCGCTGGAAGACCGCATCGTCAAGACCTTCATCGCACGCGAAAGCCGCGAGGTGGTCGACCGCAATTCACCCGCCGTGTATGCCGCCCCGCGGGCCATGAAGCTGCTGGCCCTGGGCCGCATCAAGGCCAGCGATGCCGAGGTGCGGGCCAACCCGCGTGCGCGCTCGGCCACGCTGCGGGTGGCAGAGCGAACGTCCGAGGCGGTATCGCGGGACGAGCGCCGGGCCGCTCCCAAGCTGGCCCGCATCCACTTGGGGGATCGTTCGGCGTACCCGCCGGGCGAGGGGCTGGAATGACCAAGCTGAACTTCCTGCTGCTGCTGGTGGTGATTGCCAGCGCCTTGGTGCTGGTGAAGTCCGCCTACGACGTGCGCCGGCTCACGTCCGAGATCCACCGCGCCGAAATGGAAGCCCAGCGCCTGGCCGGCGACCAGACCCGGCTGGAAGCCGACCGCCAGTTGCAAGCGACCAACTTGCGCGTGGAGCGCACCGCGCGTGAACGGCTGCAGATGAGAACCGCCTCACCCGCGGTGACGATGTACGAGAGCCGCGTCGGTGCGGTGGAAGCGGCCGCCAGCGCGGCCACGGGAGCGCGTCCATGAAGCAACGGCAACAAGCTACCAGCGTGCGCGGCGTCAACTACGCCACCAGCCCGCTGCTGGCCAGCAAGACCCCCAACTGGCGCAGCCGCTTCATCGTGGCCGCCGTGGGCCTGGGCTTTGCGGGCCTGCTGGGCCGCGCCGCCTACATCCAGATCATCGGGCCCGAGTTCTTTCAGAAAGAGGGCGAAAAGCGCTACGTCCATACCCTGGAAGTACCCGCCACCCGAGGCAAGGTGCTCGACCGCAGTGGCCAGTTGCTGGCCACCAGCGTGCCGGTGCCCAGCGTTTGGGCCATCCCCAAGGACTTCAAGCCCACTGCCGACCAGCGCCGCCAGCTGATCAAGCTGCTGGGCATGGAGTCGGCCGAGTTCGACCAGCGCCTGGCCAGCGGCAGCGCCAACTTCGCGTGGATACGCCGCCAGATCGAGACCGATACCTGGACCCAGATCGCCGCCCTCAACATCAAGGGCCTGCACCAGAGCCGCGAATACCGTCGCCGTTACCCCGAGGGTGAATCGGCCGCGCACGTGGTGGGCTTCACCAACGTCGAAGACCAAGGCCAGGAAGGCGTGGAACTGGCCTTCCAGAAAAAGCTGCAGGGCCACAACGGCTCGCGCGGCGTGGTCAAGGATCGCCTGGGTCGGGTGGTCGAAGACCTGGGCACCGACATCGAGCCGGCCGACGGCAGCGACATCACGCTGTCGCTGGACGCCAAGGTGCAGTTCTTCGCCTACCAGCGCGTGCGCGACGCGGTGGCCGAACACAAGGCCAAAGCCGGCAGCGTGGTGGTGCTGGACGTGCAGACCGGCGAGGTGCTGGCCCTGGCCAACTACCCCAGCTACGACCCGGGTGAGCGCGGCCGCCGCACCGGCGAGCAGTTGCGCAACCGCGCGCTGACCGACATCTTCGAGCCGGGCTCGACGATGAAGCCTTTTGTCGTGGCCTGGGCGCTGGAAACCGGCAAGGTCAAGCCCGACACCCCCATCAACACCAGCCCCGGCAGCGTGGTGGTCAGCGGCATCCCCATCAAGGACTCCCACCCCCACGGCATGCTCAGCGTGCGCGAGGTCATCCAGAAGAGCAGCAACATCGGTACGGTGCGCATGGCCATGCAAATGCAGCCAGCCGAGCTGTGGGAGCTGTACAGCAACGTGGGCTACGGCCAGAAGCCGCAGATCAGCTTCCCCGGTGCCGTCACCGGCCGCCTGCGCCCCTACAAGAGCTGGCGTCCCATCGAGCAGGCCACGATGAGCTACGGCTACGGCCTGTCCGCTTCGCTGCTGCAGATGGCGCGCGCCTACACCACCTTTGCGCGCGATGGCGAGGTCATCCCCGTCAGCATGTTGCGCCAGGAGCACACGGTCTCGGGCGTGCGTGTGCTGTCGCCCGAGACGGCACGCGAGATCCGCAAGATGCTGCAGATGGCGGCAGGCCCCGGCGGCACCGGCCCGCTGGCCCAGACTATCGGCTACTCGGTGGGCGGCAAGAGCGGCACCGCGCACAAGCAAGAGGGCCAAGGCTACGCCAGCAACAAGTACCGCTCGTGGTTCGTCGGCATGGCGCCGATCGACAAGCCACGCATCGTCGTGGCCGTGATGGTGGACGAGCCGAGCAACGGCCAGTATTTCGGCGGCTCGGTGGCCGCCCCGGTGTTCAGCCAGGTGGTGCAGCAGACCTTGCGCACCATGGGCGTGCCGCCTGATCTGGACGTCAAGCCCAGCGTGGTGGCCAAGGGCCTTCCCGCTGGCGTGCCCGAGAGCTTCTGACGCCTCGCCCGCCTG
>JANOAQ010000211.1:0-2413 GCA_031411195.1 Burkholderiaceae bacterium
GCGGCCGGCTCGTCAAGTGCCCGGGATCACCGGGCGGGCAGAGGATCGGTTCCGGTGCTTCGGGCGCGTCAGGCCAGGGGCTGCACCAGCAGCGATGCGATGGCGTGGACGCTGGCCTGCGGTGCCGCCTGAATCTGATGCGCCAGCAGGGCGGCCTGGTCACCACCGGCCAGGCCCAGCAGGCCGGCCAGCACGCCAGCGGTCACCAGGGCCGCAGCGGCCAGCGACAACAGTTGTTGCGACACGGGGGTTTGCAAGGCGGTGGTGGTGGTGTTCATGGCGGGGTCCTTCGGGTGGGTTCGGTGTTGCGATGGGATGAACTGTAGGCAGCGCGCGCCGGGCTGGCGCGCCCGATGCGACCAAGGTCTGGGGCGTCGCGATCAACTGCAGGCGCGGCCGATGAACGGCGGCGCACACTGCAGAAAAGCGGCGCTGCTATGCTGCGGCGCCGCTGCTTGATCAGCCCCCAAAGATTGCCCATGCGCCGCTTGTTGACCGCCGTCATCCTTGTCAGCCTCTGCCCCTGGGCGGCGGCCCAGGCTGGCCATGCCCACGTGCATGGCGCGGTGGCGATCGAGATCGGCGTCGACACCCATGCCGTCACCGTGCGCCTGGAGGCGCCGCAAGACAGCCTGCTCGGCCATGAGCGCACGCCCCGCACCCCGGCCGAAAAAGAGGCCGCCGCCGCCTTGCTCAAGCGCCTGCAAAACGGTGCCGCCTTGTTCGGCCTGCCGGCCGAGCGGCGCTGCAGCCAGGCCACCGTCGAGATCGAGGCACCCCAGCTGCAAGCCGGCGCCAAGCCCCTGCCAGCCGGTGCGCATGCCGAGGTGCAGGCCACCTGGCGCTTCAACTGCGCCGGCACCGGTGCGTTGCGGGGGCTGGACGTGGGCGGCCTGCTCGATGCCTTCACGCGCATCCAGCAAATCAGCGCCCAGTTGGCCAGCGCCGACGGCCAGCACCAGGCGCGCCTGAAGCGACCGGCACGCACCCTGGCATGGGCGAAGTAAGACCCGCGGCACTGCGCCTGCAGGGCCTGCGCTACCGCTGGCCCGGTGCACAGGCCGACACCCTGGCCATAGCCGAGCTGTGCCTGCAGCCGGGCGACACCGTCTTTCTGCGCGGCCCCAGCGGCTGCGGCAAGAGCACCCTGCTGTCACTGGCCGCCGGCGTGGTGCTGGCCGATGCGGGCGATGCGCAATTGCTGGGCCAGAGCTGGGCCGCCTTGGGCGCCAGTGCGCGTGATCGCCACCGCGCCGCGCACCTGGGCTACATCTTCCAGCAGTTCAACCTGTTGCCCTACCTGAGCGTGCTGGACAACGTGCGCCTGCCGCTGCGTTTTTCGCCCGCCCGCGCCCTGCGCGCCGGCCCGGGCGCCGCCGAAGCCCTGCTTGAACGCACGGCGCTGCCCACGGCGCTGTGGGGACAGCGGGCCGATCGCCTGTCAGTGGGCCAGCAGCAGCGGGTGGCCGCCGCACGGGCCCTGATCGGCTCGCCTGAGGTGGTGATCGCCGACGAGCCCACCTCGGCGCTCGACGAACCGCTGCGCGAGGCCTTCATGACGCTGCTGCTCGACAGCTGCGCCCAGGCCGGCAGCGCGCTGTTGTTCGTCAGCCACGACGCGCGCCTGGCCTCGCGCTTTGCGCGGGTGGTGGATCTGCCTACCCTCAACCACGCGGGGCGATCGGCATGAGTGCATTGCTGGGACTGGCCGCCCGCAGCGCCTGGAACCGCCGCTTCGTGCTGGCACTGGTGGTGCTGTCGATCGCGCTGAGCACCCTGCTGCTGCTGGGCATCGAGCGCATTCGGCAGGACTTGCGTGCCAACTTCTCGCAGGCGGTGTCGGGCACCGACCTGATCGTGGGGGCGCGCACCGGGCCGGTGCAATTGCTGCTGTACTCGGTGTTTCGCATCGGCAATGCCACCAACAACATCCGCCTCAGCAGCCTCGATGCCATCGCCCGGCACCGCGCCGTGGCCTGGGTCGTGCCGCTGAGCCTGGGCGACAGCCACCGCGGCTTTGCGGTGCTGGGCACCACGGGGGCCTACTTCCAGCACTTTCGCTACGGCCAGAAGCAGGCGCTGGTGCTGGCCCAGGGCCGGCCGTTCAGTGACCCGCCGGGCGGCCTGTACGAGGCGGTGGTGGGCGCCGATGTGGCCCGCCGCCTGGGCTACACACTGGGCCAGCGCATCGTGCTGGCCCACGGTGACGGCGCCATGCGCGAGAACGACCATGCCGACAAGCCCTTCACCGTGGTCGGCTTCCTGGCACCCACCGTCACACCGGTGGACCGCACGGTGCACATCAGCCTGCAGGGCATGGAGGCCATCCACCTCGACTGGCAGGCCGGTGTGCCGCTGCCGGGCCAGGCCGTCAGCGCCGAGCAGGCGGCGCAGGCCGACCTGACACCGCGCA
>JANOAQ010000212.1:0-7816 GCA_031411195.1 Burkholderiaceae bacterium
CCCGCGGCGTGCGCGTTCGGCTGCTGGTCGACGATCTGTACACCACGCACAGCGACGCGCTGCTGCGCGCGGCGGCCGCGTTGCCGAATGTCGAGGTTCGGCTGTTCAACCCGTTCTGCTGCGCGCGCAGCAGCGGGCTGGCGGGCCGATTCGCAGCGTCGCTGTTCGATGTCTACCGGCTCAACCACCGCATGCACAACAAGCTGCTGGTGGCCGACGGCGCCATGGCCATCACCGGTGGGCGCAACATCGCCGACGATTATTTCCAGCGCGGCAGCCAGCACCACTTCATCGACCTGGATGCGCTGTTCGTCGGCGCCGCGGTGGTTGACCTGGCGACCACCTTTGACCGCTACTGGAACAGCCCGCAGGTGCTGCCGGTGGAACTGGTGTCGCACAGCGATCTGCCGCCTGACGCGCTGCGCGAGCGCTTTGCCGTGCTGACCGCCGACGCCCGCACGGCCGCGCCGCTGCAGATGCCCGCGTTGGATGCGCTGGGCTATGGCCCGGTCGGCCCGGAACTGGACGACGACCGCCTCGCGCTGATCTGGGGCCGCGCCGTTGTGCTGGTCGATCCACCCGACAAGGGCGTCCGGGACGCCGACCTCGCCTGGAAAGACAGCCTGGCCTACCAGGCGCTGATGAAGATCTGGACCGCCGAGCGCGAGGTGACGATCACCTCTCCCTACCTGATTCCCGGCGCCCTGGGCATCGCGGCCTTCGAGGCGCTGCGCGAGCGCCAGGTGCAGGTCACCGTGCTGACCAACTCGCTGGCGGCCACCGACGAGCCGCTGGTGCACACCGGCTATTCACGTTACCGCCCGCAACTGGTCGATGCCGGCGTCGAGCTCTACGAGCTGAGCCCGACGCGCAGCCAGCGCAATAAGCGGCTGGGGATCTTCGGTTCGTCGACCGGCCGGCTGCATGCCAAGACCGCGGTGGTCGACGGTGACAAGACTTTCATCGGCTCGATGAACCTGGACCCGCGCTCGCGAACCCAGAACACCGAACTGGGCCTGTTCATCGAGAGCGCGCAGCTTGCGGCCGAAATGCAGCGGGTGGTGAAAGTCAGTCGCGAGCAAAGCGCCTACCGGGTGCAGCGCTCGCCCACCGGTGGCCTGCAATGGCGGGTCGTGGACGGTGATGTCGACGAGGTGTTGTTGGAAGAACCCGAATCATCGGTCTGGCTGAAATTGCACAACCTGATCCTGGGCCCGCTGGTACCTGAACAACTGCTGTGATCGACCTGCAAAAGTCCGCCCGCAGGTGAGGCGGGCTTTTTGCAGGCGCCTGTCGGCGCTCTCGGTCGTTTGGTTGCGGCTCTTGTCGACCAGCGTGTTGGCCTTGGACCGCGAGGCCCCGCCCTTGCGCAGCGCCACGGTGACCTTGACGCCAAAGTCGGCCAGGAAAACAACATCCGCGCCGCCGCCGTGCTGGGGGTGGTGGGCGCGGGCGGCCTGGGCCAGTTGCTGGCCTTCCACATGGGCCTGTTCCACATGGGCAAGACGGCCACCCTGCTGTGCGCCATGCTGCTGCTGGCCCTGATGGATGCCCTGAGCCACGGTGCACGGCGTGCACTCACCCGCTGCGCGCACGGCCGTGGCGCCGGCCGTGGCCGGGCTTGATCAGCGGCTGACGCGGGTGGGGATCTGGTTGAACGGCAGACCGCGGTCGGCGCGCATGTCGGGCGGCAGGCCCAGCACGCGCTCGGCAATGATGTTGCGCAGGATCTCGTCGGTGCCGCCCTCGATGCGGGTGGCCGGTGAGCGCAGCAGCATGGCCTGGAAGCGGCCCGACGCGCTGGGCTGTGCGGCATCCACCAGGGCGCCCGATTGGGCCTGCAGATCGAGCGCAAAGGCCGCGATCTCCTGCAGCGTGGTGCCCGCCACCAGCTTGCCGATGGAGTTTTCCGGGCCCGGTGTCTGGCCCTTGCTCAGTGCGCTGATGCTGCGATAGGCGGTGTACTTCAGCCCGCTGGTGCGCACGGCCCAAGTGGCCAGCTTGCTGCGCACGGCGGGGTTGTCGATCGCCAGGCCTTCACCGGTGTCGAAGCTGCGGCAGAAATCGAGCAACTCGGGGAAGCCCGTGGGCATGCCTGCGCCGATGGACAGGCGCTCGTTCATCAGCGTGGTGAGCGAAACGCGCCAGCCCTGGCCCACCGTGCCCAGGCGTTGATGGTCGGGAATGCGCACATTGGTGAAGTACACCTCGTTGAAGCCCGACTGGCCGTTCACCTGCTTGATGGGCCGCACTTCGACGCCAGGGCTCTTCATGTCGAAGAAAAACATGGTCAGGCCGTCGTGCTTGGCCGCGCCCGCGTCGGTGCGGGTGAGGATCATGCCGAAGTCGGAGTAGTGCGCGCCGCTGGTCCAGATCTTCTGGCCGTTGATGAGCCAGTCGTCGCCCTCTTGGCCCGATACACGCTCGGCCCGGGTGCGCAGGCCGGCCAGGTCAGAGCCGGCAGCCGGCTCGCTGAACAGCTGGCACCACACCTCCTGCCCCGACGCCAGCGGCGGCAGGTAGCGCTGCTTGTGCGGCTCGGCCGCATAGGCCATCAGCGTGGGCGCGATCATGCCCTGGCCGATGATGAAGATGCCGGCCAGCTTGCTGTAGACGCCTTCCTCCTGCTGCCAGATCACCCGCTCGATGGGGCTGGCGCCGCGGCCACCGTAGTCGACCGGCCAATGCAGGCAGGCCCAGCCAGCGTCGGCCTTGGTCTTCTGCCAGGCCTTGCTGGCGGCGATCACGTCGCCGCTGCGCAGGACGGGCTGGCCAAAGCCGGCCAATTCCAGCTCAGGGCGCAGGTGGGTGGGGCCGTTGGCCTGGATCCAGGCGCGCGCTTCGGCGCGAAAACGCGCCTCGTCAGGGGTATCGTCGAAGTTCATGGTGCTGTCTCGGTGCTGGTTTCAGGCGGCGTGTTTGGCGTCGGCCGCCGCGCACAGGCGGGTGATCAGGCGGTCTTCCCACTGTGACAACGGGCCCAGGGCCAGCGCCAGCAAATTGGCGCGGCGGTAGTGCAGGTGGCAATCGAATTCCCAGGTGAAACCCATGCCGCCATGCACCTGGATGTTGTTGCGCGAACAGTGCTGGTAGGCCTGGGTGGCGCTCACCCGCGCCGCGGCCGCTGCCTGCGGCAATTCGCTCGACGCGGTGGACAGCGCCCAGGCACCGTAGTACGCGTTCGAGCGCGCCAGCGTGGCCGACACATACATGTCGGCCAGCATGTGCTTGATGGCCTGCAGCGAGCCGATGGGCCGGCCGAAGGCAAAGCGCTCTTGCGCGTAGTCACACGCGGCCTGCAGCGCGGCATCGGCTCCGCCCACCTGCTCGAAGGCGATCAGCACCGCAGCGCGGTCGAAAGCAGCGTCCACGATGGCCAGGCCCTGGCCCGCTGCGCCCAGCGGCTCGGCTTCGGCGTTGTTGAAGGTGATCCGTGCCTGGCTGCGCGTGGGGTCGATGCTGGGCAGCACTTCGCGCGTGACGCCGCTGGCATTGAGGTCGACCAGGTAGAGCGACACGGCACCCGTGGCATCGCGGGCAGCCACCACGCCCAGGTGCGCGATGTCGCCATCGGCCACCGGCAGCTTGGTGCCGTTGAGCTGGCCTTTGGCGGCCGTGGTCTGGATGGTGGCGGCCGTGGTACGGCCCGGCCGCTCGGCCAGGGCCAGCGTGCCGATGGTCTTGCCGCTGGCCAGGGCCGGCAGCCAGCGCTGCTTTTGCGCCTCGGTGCCGGCGATCAGCAGCAACTCGGCGGTCAGGCCGATGGACGACGAAAACGGCACCGGCGCCACGGCGCGGCCCAGTTCTTCGGCCACCACACACAGTTCCAAATGGCTGGCACCCAGGCCGCCATAGGCCTCGGGGATGGCCGCGCCCAGGTAGCCCTGGTCGGCCAGGCCTTGCCACAGGTGGGCGTCATGGGACTGCGGGCCATCGAGCACCGCGCGCACGGCGGTGCGGTCGCACTGGCCTGCCAGGAAGCGGCGGGCCTGGTCTTTCAGCTGCTGCTGATCCGGGGAGAAGTCGAAATCCATGGGCGTGTCCTGGGGTGTCCTGGGGGGAGCGGTCGAAATCGAGTGTGGGGTGCGGCGGGTGGGTCATTCCGTCGCGCCTGAGACAGGCGGTGCCTGGGGTGGTGCAGCAAGTGCGTGTGGCTTCAGCGCGCGCCGCGCGCAGCCCGCATGGCCGCCCACTTGTCGGGCGGCCAGTTCAACAGGTCTTCGGCGCCCGAGGTGCGCAGGTGCGCGCCGCCGTCGATGCTGACCATCTCGCCGTTGATGTAGGCCGCCTGCGGCGACAACAGGTAGGCGGCCAGGTTGGCCAGTTCCAGGGGCTGTCCCACGCGGCCCAGCGGGTTGAGCGGGGCGCGCGCGGCCGAGGCGGCGCGCTCACCCGGGTTGAGTTGCCGGTTGGAGCCGTCGGTGGGAAACGGCCCCGGCGCAATGGCCACCAGGCGGATGCCGTGCGGGCCCCATTCAACCGCCAGGCTGCGCGTCATCGCCAGCACGCCCGATTTGGCCATGGCCGAGGGCACGGTGTAGGCGCGGCCGGTGATCGTGGACGTGGACAGGATGCTCAGCACCGTGCCGGGCCGTCCGCTGGCGATCCAGCGCTTGCCCAGGGCCAGCGTGACGTAGAGCGCGCCGTGCAGGGTGGTGGCCAGGATGGCATCGGCCGCGCGCGGCGACAGGGTTTCGGTCTGCGCGATGAAGGTGGCGGCGGCGTTGTTGACCAGGCCGTCGATGGGCGCCTGCTGCCAGGCCGTGTCAACCATGGCGTCAACGGCCGCCGCATCGCGCACATCGCACACGGCCGTGTCGACCGCGATGCCTTGGCCCCGCAGGCGCTCGGCGGTGGCCTGCAGCACCTCGGCCCGGCGGCCGCAGATCAGCAACGCTGCGCCCAGCTGGCCCAGGCGTTCGGCCATGGCCGCGCCCAGGCCGCTGCCGCCGCCGGTGATCAAGAGGCGCTGGCCGGCCAGCAGGTCGGGCAGGAACATGGCCGCGCAGCGTGGGCGTTGGGGTGGCGGTTGCGGTTGCGGGTCGGGCGCGCTTACTCGCCCTTGAATTGCGGCTCGCGCCGCGCGGCCATGGCGGCCACGCCTTCGCGGAAGTCGGCCGTCTTGAACTGGGCGTTCTGCTCGGCGCTTTCACGCGCCACCGCCACGCGGATCTGCTCGACAAGGCCCTGGCGCAAGGTGTCGCGGGTCGATTGAACCGCCAACGGCGCCGAGATGGCGATCTCGCGTGCCAGCCTGGCAGCCTCTGTGCGAACCTGGTCCTGCGGCACCAGCACATCGACCAGGCCCATGGCATGCGCTTCTTCACCGGCAATGCGCCGGCCGGTGTAGAACAGCATGGCCGCCTTCTGCACGCCCACCAGGCGCGGCAGTGTCACGCTCAGGCCAAAGCCGGGGTGAAAGCCCAGGCGGTTGAAGTTGGCCGAGAACTTGGCCTCGGGGCAACTGACCCGGAAGTCGCCCACCAGGGCCAGCCCCAGGCCACCGCCGATGGCCGGGCCCTGCACGGCGGCCACCACCGGCTTGCGGCAGGCGAACATGCGGATGGCTTCGCCGTAGATCGGGTTGAGCGCGCGCGGGCTGCGGTGCGGCGGTGTGGCGTCGCGGTTGGAAAAGTCGGCGCCCGCGCAGAAGGCGGTGCCCTGTGCGGCCAGCACGATGGCGTGGCAGCGCCGGTCGGCTTCCAGGTCTTCAAACGCGTCGGCCAGATGCTGGATCAGCGGGATGGTGAAAAAGTTGTGTGGCGGTCGGCAGATCTCGACCGTGGCCACGGGGCCGTCGAAGCTGATCTGCACGTCAGGGGATTCATCGCTCATGGTGGGCCGTCTCAGAATTGTTTGTGGGTGATGCCTGGCCAGAACCCCGCAGCGCGGGCGCGGATGGCGGCGCGGCCCAGTTCGGCGGCCCAGTGTGCGTCGGTGCCGAACTCTTCGCGCCAGGCCCACAGGCGCTTGGTCGCGAAGTGCAGTGCATGCTCGTGCGTGAAGCCGATGGCGCCGTGCACCTGGTGGGCAATGCCGGTGCCCCGGGTGGCGGCTTCACCGGCGCGCACCTTGGCCACGGCGGTGCTGAATTGGGTGGCGGCGGTATCGCGCGCCACACTGTCGGGCGCGTCGGCCGCAGCCACCAGGGCGGCGGTGCGGGCGGCGGCCACATCACCGGCCATCAGGGCCAGGTTTTGCTGGATCGCCTGGTTCTTGCCGATGGGCTTGCCGAACTGCACCCGCTCACCGGCATAGCGCACGGCTTGTTCTACCGCGGATTCGAGCGCGCCCACCAGCATGATGCTGCGCGCCACCGCGCCCAGCGTCCACACCGGCTGGGCCAGCGCCAGCGGGTTGGCCGCTGCGGCGGTGAGTTTGGCGTTGGTCAGCACCAGTGTGTCAGAGGGCAGGCCAGCCACATTGGCGTGGGGCTGCACCTGCACGCCTGCGGCGCCCTTGATCGGCAGCAGCGCCAATCGTGAGCCACCCCCGCCGTCGGCCAGCGAGACCAGTGCCGCATCGGCATGGCGGGCCCAGGGCACCGCGTGGGCGATGCCGCTGAGGGTATTGCCGTTGGCCATGAGCGCATTGCCGCGGCCTTGTTCGATCAGCGTCAGCGGGCCGGCGGGCAGCTCGAAGCCGGCCACCGAGGCCAGCAGCCCTGCCACCATGGTTTCAGCCAGCGGCAGCGGCACTTGCCAATAGCCCAAACCGCGCAACAGCGGGTAGGCCGCCAGCCAGCTTTGGCCGAAGCCACTCGATGCCTCATTGGCCAGCAGCAGCGGAAAACCACCATCGACCACTTGCTGCCACAGCGCGGCATCCAGTTCACCATGCTCGGCGCGCTCGCGGTGGGCCTTGTGCACTTGCTCGGCAAAGAGCCGGTTGGCACTGTCTTCAATCAGGGTTTCGGTGCTCATCTCAGATCCAATCCCTTGGCGATGATGCCGCGCAAGATTTCGCGGGTGCCGCCACGCAGCGAGAACGAAGGCACCGCCAGGGTGGTGTAGTGCATCGACTGGGCCAGCGTGCTCCCGGGCACCACCTGGCCGCCGAACAGTTCATGCGCCAGATCGGGCATGGCCTGCTCGACCAGCGCGCCCTGGTCCTTGACCAGGGAGGCAGCCAGGGCCGGGTTTTCGCCGCGCGACAGCATGCCGGCCACACCCAGCGACATCTGCCGCAGCGTGCCGTACTGCGCCACCACGCGGCCCAGGGCCACGGCCTGGCGCTCGTTGTCGGCATCGGCAATGTCCAGCATCTCCAGCAGCAACTGGCTGCTGCTGAGATAACGCTCGGGGCCGCTGCGTTCGAAGGCCAGCTCGGCACCCACCTGCTTCCAGCCGTCGCCTTCGGCGCCGATCAGTTGGTCGGCCGGCACGAACACATCGTCGAAGGTGACTTCGTTGAAGTCGTGCTCGCCCAGCTGGTTGACGATGGGCCGCACCGTCATGCCTGGCGAGCCCATCTCGATCAGGAACTGCGACATGCCGCCATGGCGGTTGTCATCTTTGCCCTCGGTGCGCACCAGGGCGATCATGTAGTGGGCGCGGTGCGCGCCTGAGGTCCACACCTTGCGGCCGTTGATGACCCAGCCGTTGCCGCGTTGGTCGGACACCCGGTCTGCCCGCGTGCGGATGGACGCCAGATCCGACCCCGAATCGGGCTCGCTCATGCCGATGCAGAAGAACGCCTCGCCACGCGCGATCTTGGGCACGATGCGCGGCGCCAGCACGTCGGGTGAATAGCGCATCAGCAGCGGGCCGCTTTGCCGATCGGCCACCCAATGCGCGCCCACCGGGGCGCCCGCGGC
>JANOAQ010000213.1:0-5641 GCA_031411195.1 Burkholderiaceae bacterium
CGCGTTGGCATCCAGCGCCTGCAGCGCGTCGTCCCAGAAGATGTGCCCGACGATGCTGGCCTGTCGGGCTGCCTGTCGTTCGCTGGCCGGCAGTGCGTCCAGCCGCGCCTGCAGCAGACCCACCAGCGTGGTGGGCAGGCGCCCGGTGTCGAGCCGGTCGGCGTGCACCGTCCAGCGCGCTTCACCCACGACGATGACACCGTCGTCGATGAGCCGGCGCACCAGCTCTTCCATGTAGTACGGGTTGCCTTCGGCGCGGCCGACGATCAGCTCGGTGAGCTTCGGCGGCAACGGGTCAATGCACTGCAGCAGCGCTGCGGCCAGCGTGTCGCTGTCGGCGCTGGCCAGCGGGTTGAGCTGCACCGTCGTCTCGGGCGTGGCCCAATCGGGCCGACGCACCAGCAGCGCAGGCCGTGCCGTCATCACCAGCGCCAGCGGCAGCTCGGCGGCGTGGGCCAGCAGGTGCTGCAGCAGGTCGAGCGATCCGTCGTCGGCCCAGTGCAGGTCTTCGACGATCAGCGCCGGCAGTGCGCCCTGGGCAGCCAGGGCTTGCAGGTAAGCGCGCACAGCTGCAAACGCCTGGTCGCGCAGGCTGCGCGGGTCCAGGCCCTTCACGGTGGGGCTGTCGGCATAGTCCAGGCCGGCGAGCTGGCCGATGAGCTGGGCTTGGCGCTCGCCGCGTTCTTCGAACCACGGGCTCAGGCGGTCAACGACCTTGCGCCGCGCGACCTCGGCGCTGTCGGTGTCGGCCATGCCGCACTGGTTGGACAGCAAGGCTCGCAGCAGGCCGAACAGGCGCAACTGGCCGTCGGGCTGCGATCGCAGGGTCAGCACGCGGCAATCGGTCAGGCCGTGGGTGAACTCCCGCAGCAGCCGGCTCTTGCCCAGGCCAGCATCGCCCAGCAGCGTCAGCGCCTGCAGGTGGCGGGTCTCGCGGGCGCGGGAGACCGCTTGCAGCAGGCGCTGCAGCTCGGCGTCGCGGCCTACCATCGGCGTGGTCAGCCCTTGCAGGCCACGTTCGACGCTGGCCGCACTGCGCTCCAGCGCACCGTGCACCAGGTAGGTCAACATCGGTGCCGCGACGCCTTTGACCAGCAGCGGTGGCTGCGCCTCCAGATCGAACAGCCCGCGCACCTGGCTCCAGGTGTCGCGGCTGATGCGCAGCGTGCCGGGCGGCGCGGTCTGTTCCATGCGCGCGGCGATATTCACGGCCGCGCCCATGGCGGTGTTGTCGGCCTCGACGCCCGCGCCCAGCGCCACGTCACCGGTGTGCACACCCACGCGCACGGCAAAGTCGGTGACGCCGTGCTGGCGCTGTGCGGCCTTGGCCTGCTCACGCCCGGCCGCCAGGATGGCCAGGCCGGCCCGCACGGCGCGCTCGGCGTCGTCTTCACGGGCCTCGTCCATGCCAAACGCAGCCTTCACACCGTCACCTGTAAAGCGAAGAACGCGTCCCTGGTGGGCCTGCACGATGTCGGCCATGCGCCGCAAGGCGGTGCTCAGGATGGCCAGCGTTTCCTCGGCATCCATACCCTGGGCCAGGGCGGTGGAGCCAACGACATCGGCAAAGACCACCGTCACCTGTCGGCGCTGCAGCCCGGCCGGCCGCAGCAGGCTGGCCAGGCGCGCGCGCAGCGGGGCAATGGCCAGCTCCAGCACCGCGTCGCCCAGCGTCGCGCGCTGGCCCTCCAGCGCGGCGATGGCGGCGCGCAGATCCTCGGTGTCGTTGCTTTGCATGGGTACTGCTGGGCGTGTGATGAATCGGCCAGCCACGGTGTACACGACAGGCACGACGAGCCTGTGACGCGGCGCTGCGGCGTGCCAGGCCGTGGCTGCTTGGGCAGACCGGGCGCGAGTGTAAAGCCCGCGTTAACCGCTGCAGCAAGCCGCCGAAGCAAGCCGCCGCAGCAACCGTGGCGTCGGATGCCGAAGGTGTCGGATCAGCGCTTGGCCGCAGACGCAGCGGCGGCAGCGGCCACCGGGTCAACCCGCTTGTCGACCTTGAAGCGCCCCGCCAGCGCCTGGTAGTAGGCCTCGGATTCGGCACGCGCCCAAGCCTGCGCGTATTGGCCACGCAGGGCCTTGTCCTCTTCAGGCTTGGTCTCGCGGGGCAACACCTTGTTGATGCGCGCCACCAGAAAGCCTTGGCCGGGCACGGCCACGCCCACCACCGCCGGCAATTTGCGGGCATCGGCGGCCAGCACGGCATCCAGCGACACGCGTTGCAGGTTGTCGGGCTGCGCCCGAGACACTGTGATCGCAGCACCCAGGCCGCCCGCATTGACATCCGACTTCAGCTGCGCCAGGCGGGCTTCACCTTCCTTGCGAGCCAGGGCTTCGGCCTGCGTTGCCACCAGTTGCTGGCGCACGGCTTCGCGCACCTCTGCCAGCGGCAAGGTCCGGGCGGGTTGATGCTGCACGATGCGGGCCGACGCCAACTGGTTGGGGCCGACCTCCACCGCGTCGGTGTTGCGCTTGTTCTTGATGGTGTCGCTGGCGAACACGGCATCGAGCAGCTTGACCGATGCCAGTGCACCGCTGGTGCCCGGCTGTGGCGTTCGGCGCACGGTAGCCGTGCGCTTTTCGAGCTTGAGCTTGTCGACCGCCGGCTGCAGGCTGTCCGGTTGCTCATAGACGGTGTTGGTGAACTGCTCCGCCGCCTCGGCCCACTTCTTGGTGGCCAGTTGCTGGCGAACGGCTTCTTCGATCTCGGCGCGCACGGCCTCGAACGGCTTCTTGTCACCACCCTTGATGGCTTCAAGCTTGATCACGTGAAATCCGAACTCGGACTCGACCACGTTGCTGATATCGCCCACCTTCATGGCATACGCCGCGTCCTCGAAGGGCTTGACCATGGCACCACGGCCAAAGAAATCGAGGTCACCGCCCTGGGTGGCCGAGCCGGTGTCGTCTGAATTCTTGCTGGCCAGATCAGCAAAGACCGCCGGGTTCTTGCGTGCTTCGGCCAGCAAGGCTTCGGCGCGGGCCTTGGCCTTTTGTTTGACGTCGGCAGAGGCGCCCGCATCGGCCTTGATGAGGATGTGGCGGGCGCGGCGCTCTTCGGCTGCGGTGTAGCGGGCCAGGTTGTCGGTGTAGTACTTCTGCGCCTCGACTTCGGGCACGACCAGGCCTTTCTTCAACACGGCCATGTCCAGCAAGACGTACTCGATGCTGGCCTGCTCGGGCGCGCGGAAGTCGGCTTCGTGCGCCTTGTAGAAGGCTTCTATCTCGGCGTCGGTGGGTACCACCTTGGCCACGTAATCCCTGGCATCGAAGCGGGCCAGCTGGACCTCGCGGCGCTGCAGCCAGGCGTCCAGCGCCTGGCCCACGGGCGCGTTGGCCGCCAGCACCGAGCCGGTGATGCCGCCCTGCACCTGCTGCAGCAACAAGTCCTGGCGCAAGCGGGCCTCGAACGACCCCAAGGTCATGCCCTGCGCGGCCAGCAATTCTTTGTTGATGGTGTTGTCCGGGTTGCGCAGCGTCGCGAACTGCGGGTCGGTGATGAACAGGCGCTGCATGCGCTCGTTGGACACCACCAGGTGCAGCTTGTCGGTCGCCGTCAGCAGCACCCGCTCGCGGATCAGCGCCTCCAGCGTCTCGGCATGGGCTTGCGGCGAATCGAGCAGCTTGGGGTCGATGTTGGGCATCTGCTGCCGTGCACGCTGGGTCTGCTGCTGATGGCTGGCGTCCCACTCGGCCTGGGTGATGGCCTGGCCCGCCACCTTGGCCACCGTCTGGTTGCTGCCGCTGGTGAAACTGGAGTAGCCCTGGACACCGAAAACCACGAACGACGGCACGATCAGGATCAACAGCAGGAACTGCAGCAGTCGGGTGTGCTTACGAACAAATTCAAACATGTTGACAGCCTCGGGGTGGGCGTGCGGGTCAGTGGGGCCAATCAGGCGGAGGCTGGCCGAGCGTGTCGGCCCGGCATGTAAAAAAGGCGAACCGCGGTTCGCCTTGCTGCTAAGCAGCCGCAGCGCGGCGCGCTCGGTTGAGGATTCTAAAGGCCCGCAGCCGATGCCGAACGCAGACCAGCTGCCCGGGGCGGTGGTGGTGGGTGCTGAGGGACTCGAACCCCCGACCTGCGCCGTGTAAAGGCGACGCTCTACCAACTGAGCTAAGCACCCGCAACTTGATTGTCGGCCCTTGCAAACCGGGCCGTGAGAACGGTCAGTTCAGCGCGTCCTTCAGGCCCTTGCCCGCGCGAAACTTGGGCACCTTGGCCGCCTTGATCTTGATGGCCGCGCCGGTGCGCGGATTGCGGCCACTGCGCGCGGCCCGCTTGGTGACGGCAAAGGTGCCGAAACCGACGATGGATACGCTGCCGTTCTTCTTGAGGGTGGTCTTGACACCGCCGATCAGGGCTTCCAGTGCACGCGTGGCCGCAGCCTTGGAGATGTCCGCCTGTTTGGCAATGTGTTCGATCAACTCGGCTTTGTTCACGAAGGTACCCTCACGCAAAGGTGTCTCGGCGGCACGCAGGTCACACCAGGAGGCGCCCGCTTGCATTGTTCTTGGCGCTGCTCTTGCCGCCCGGCGAGGGCTGCCAAACGGCCGCTTTGATTACAGCGGTGCGGTCAGCCAGTGTCAAGCGCGAAGGTCGGATTCTAGGTGCAATCCTGCGGCGTTTCGAACGCTCGGTGAGGCCTGCCGACAGGCGTGCGACGCAACACCGTTCACCGGGCCGCCCCGCCGGATCCACCCCGCAGGACCAGGCCCACGCCGATGGCACACAGGGCCATGCCAGCCCAGCCGCTGGTGGCCATTTGCTCGCCAAACAATGCCCAGGCCAGAAGCGCGGTGCACGGCGGCACCAGGTAGAGCAGGCTGGTCACGCGGGTGGCTGCACCGCGCTGGATGAGCATCATCAGCAAGGAACTGCCCCCCAGTGACAGCCCCAGCACCGACCAGGCCAGCGCCACCGCCAGATCCATGTGCCAGTGCACCTCGCCGGGTTCGAGCAAGGCCAGCGGCGCGGTCACCAACAGGGCGGCCGCGATCTGCACGAAGTTGCCCGTGCGCACGTCGGCCGGCAGCACGTGGCGCTTCTGGTACAGCGTGCCGGCGGTGATGCTGAGCAGGGCCAGCACCGCCAGCACGAGGTTGAAGCCAGTCACCTCCCCCAGGCCCACCTTGGGCCAGACCACCAGCGTCAAGCCACCTAGCCCGAGCAACAGGCCCAGCCACTGCTGCGCGCCCACCGACTGGTGTCCCCGCCCACTGACCCACATCGCCGTCAACAAGGGCTGCAGGCCGACAATCAAGGCCGAGGTGCCGGCCGGCATGCCCGCTCGCACGGCGGCCCACACGCCGCCCAGGTAGCCGGCATGCATCAGGACGCCGCTGACCGCCAGGTGCCACCATTGGGCACGGTCTTGCGGCCAGGCCACGCGGGCCACGCGTATCCACAGCCCGAAGGCCAGCAGCGACAAGGCGTAGCGCCAGGTGAGGAAGGTCAGCGGCGGTGCATGCGGCATGGCCAGGCGGGCCACCACGAAGCCGGTGCTCCACACCGCCACGAAGACCCAGGGCATCGCGGCCAGCAGGGCCTGCTGGCGGCTGTCGACGCGGGCGTTCACTTGGCCTTGGCCCGAATCTCGGGCAAGGCACGCTGCAGGTAATACACCATCGACCAGAT
>JANOAQ010000214.1:0-16041 GCA_031411195.1 Burkholderiaceae bacterium
TGCACCGGCACGCTGGTGCGGGTGAGCTGGCGCACGCTCTCGCCGGCCACCGTGTTGCGCAGCGGGCGCAGCGCCTCCTGCGGATCGCTGGTGTGCATCAGCGCGGCATCGGCGCAGGCCAGCAGGTGGTCGCCCGCCCGCTCGCGCCGCAGCAGGTTGCGCACCGGCCTCACCCAGCGCGTGGGCACTGCCGCCACCAGCTGCGATCGCAGCACCGTGCCCAAGGCATAGCCGTGCACCGCCTGCAGCGCCCGCAACTCGTCCATCCAGTGGCCGATGCGGCCCGAGGTCAGCAGGTCGTTGAGCTGGATCCAGAAGAAGGGGTGGTAGCCGCACAGCATCTCGTCGGCGCCGTGACCGTCGAGCGTCACCTTCACGCCACGGGCATGGGCCAGCTTGTAGACCTCCCATTCAGCGAAGATGCTGGTGCCGCCAAAGGGCTCGTCCTGGTGCCATACCAGTTGCGGCAACTCGCGCAGCAGCGTGTCCGTGTCGGGGTAGACATGGTGCGCCTGCACGCCGGTGGCGGCGGTGACGATGTCGATGAACCCGCGTTCGTCGTAGCGCTTGATGGGCGAGCACACCGAGAAGCTTTGCTGCGCGCCATGGCCGGTGGCGGCCAGCTGTGCGCGCACCTCGCAGACGATGGACGACGAGTCCAGCCCGCCCGACAGCGCGGTACCCACCGGCACGTCGGCACGCAGACGCAGGCGCACCGCGTCGGCAAAGCGCTCGGCAAATTGCGCCGCCGCGTCTTCCAGCGTGCGCGGGGCCGGGCAGGCGGCGGCGGCCTCGGCCAGGTCGTACCAGCGCTGCGGCGTGGCGCTGTGCAGCGCGTCCAGCGGCGCCAGCAGGCAGTGGCCGGGTGGCAGCTGGGTCACGCCGTCGAACAGCGTGTGGTCGGTGTGGTCGGTGATGCCGCTGAGCAGGAAGTCGTGCAGCATCTGCCAGTCGGCGCTGGCCGACCAGTCGGGCAGGGCGCCGAACTGCTTGATCTCGGACGCTACCGCCAGCCCGGTGGCGCTGCGTCGCAAGTAAAGCGGCTTGACGCCGAAACGGTCGCGCGCCATGAAGACCTGGCGCCGCCGCGTGTCCACCAGCACGAACGCGAACATGCCGTTGAAGCGCCGCAGGCAGTCCCGGCCCCATTGGGCATAGGCAGCGAGGATGACCTCGGTGTCGGAATGGCCGGCGAAGCGGTGGCCCAGGCCTTCGAGTTCGGTGCGCAGTTCCAGGTAGTTGTAGACCTCGCCGTTGTAGGTGATCACGCAGCCGCTGTCGGTGGCGGCCATCGGTTGGTGGCCGGTGGGCGACAGGTCGATGATGGCCAGGCGGCGGTGCGCCAGGCCCCATTGCCAGCCGGTGTCGTCTGGCGGCAGCGGACCACTGGGCTGGAAGGGCAGGCCGACGCCGGCGCCGGCCGGCGTCAGCGGGCCGGCGTGGAAGTGCATCCGGCCCTCACCGCCCAGCGCGTAGCCCTCGCCATCGGGGCCGCGGTGGGCGATCAGGTCGGCCATGGCCATCAGCGTGCCGGCTGGCAGGCCGCGCTGGCGCGGGAAAAGGGCGGCGATGCCGCACATGTCAGGCCAGCCCCCGGGCGAAGCGCCAGGACAGCGCCAGGTAGAGCAGGTACATCGCCGAATACACCGCGACGAACAGCGCCAGCGCTGCGGGTACCGTGTCGAGGAACTGCTGGCCCACCAGGAAGACGCCACCCAACAGGGCCAGGAATCCCACATGCAGCCAGAAATCCAGGCGCGACTTGCGCGCGATGAGGAACATGAAGGACACGGGACTGACGACGAACTTCAACGCGAAGAGCACGATAACGATGCGGGCATAGTCGCCTGCAGCGCGCCAGGACTCGCCAAAGACCAGTGCGAAAAGACCCGGGCCCGCCAGTGCAACCACCAGGACTGCCGCCACCGCGACCACACCGAGCAGGCGGACGGTGTCGCGGAAGAGCGCCGCGCATTGTCCCTCGGCCGCGTACTGGCTCGCCGCCTGCGTGCGGAACACCTCGCCGACCGAGTTCGCGATCAGTTGCATCGGTGCCAGCAGCGTGCGCTGGGCCAGGCTGTACAAGCCCACCGTGGCATCTGAGAACTTGGCGCCGAGGAAAAACACCGGGAACTGCGCGAGCAAGGTGCCGATCAGGTCGGTGGGGATCGAGTGCATCGGCAGGTTGGCATGGGCCCGTGCCATGCGCGACAGCAGTGCGGCTTCGGGGCGTGCCGGCAAGCCATCGCGGTGCACGCTGGTGGCCTGGATCAGCAGGCAGACGCCGATGCCCAGCACCGTGCCCAGCAACAGGCCGAACAGGCCGTCGACGGTGGCTGCCAGGGTGATCTGCGTGACCACCATCACCACCGCGTGCGTGATGCGGCAGATGGAAATTGCGCGGTAGCGGCGGCGGCGGTTCAGCCACACGAACAGCACCGCCTGCCAGGCGCTGAGCAGCACCATGGCCGCGGCCAGCGGCACCAGCCAGTAGCGCGCACTGCCTTGCTGGCCCAGCCAGGCGGCGGGCGACATGAGCCACAACCACAGCAGTGCGCCCAGGGCGGCCACCGCCGACACGGCCACCGCGACGCCGCCGGCCAGAACCACCAGCGCAAAGGCCTCGTCGTCGGCCTCGGGCAGCAGCACCCCGATCTCGTATTTGCCCGTGGCCAATACCGTCACCAGCGACAACCCCAGGCTCAGCAGTGCGTACTGCCCGAAGGCGCTGGGCTCGTAGGCGCGGCTGAGCACCGGCGAGGCGGCAAAAAGGATCACCTGCGCCAGCGCGGTGCCCGACAGCAACGTCAGCACCGAGCCACGCAGGCGCGTCAGCAGGCTCAAGGGCGTACCACCCGGCGAAAGCCGATGAACTCGTGCCGGGTGCGGTGCTCCACGCACTTGTGCGGCTCCAGGCGCTTGATGACCCGGGCCGGCACACCCCCGAGCACGCAAAAGCCTTCCTCAAAGGATTGCGTGACCACCGAGCCTGCCGCCACCACCGTGTGGTCACCCAGTACCACGCCGGGCATCACCGACGCGTTCATGCCGATCCAGCAGTAATGGCCGATGCGGATGCCGCCCTTGCCGGAAAACTGCGTGTAGTCATAGAGGTCATGGTTGTAGCCGGCCAGGCAGACGTTGGCCGAGACGACGCAGTAGTCGCCGATCGAGACCGGCGAGTCCTGTTTGGCGAAGACGTAGCACCCCCCCATGAAGCCCGGCGAGCCGGCAATGCCTATCTGGATGTGCTCCCAGCCCGACACCTTGGACGTGAAGTGCACCGGCCAGGGGACCCGGCGGTTGAAGCCCAGCACCTTCTGCATGAACAGCATGCGCGGCAGGATCGGCGAGGCCGTTTCCAGCGAGTCATGCAGCGGGCGCAGCACCGCAATATTGCGCAGGCAGAAGAAATAGACCGCCTTCAGCAGCCGCTTGATCGATCGCATCGTCGTCGGTGGTTTGGCTTGGCAGCGGGGGCGTGCCCCCGTCCGTCAGAGCGCCGCGATCGGGCGGCGGCGCCGGACACTGCCCTGCAGCAGCACCCCGACCACCAGCACCGCGGCGGCGGACGACAGCGCCGTGATCGCCATGCGCAGGCGTTTGGGCCCGCTCTTGAGCTCGGGCGCCGTGGCGGGGTCGACGACCTGGATCAGATCGCTTTCACGGCTCTCGTCAGCACGGGCCAGCTCGAACTGCCGGGCGTACAACTCGAACAGGGTCTCCTGGTACTTGTATTCGCGGAATCGGCCGACGTAGTCGGCGTCGGCCGTGGTGTCGGACGGGCGTTCGGTTCGGGCCAGTTGCGACTGCAGGGCCGACAGCGTCACCTGCTGCTGTCGCACCTCGTTGGCGCTGTCGGTCAGGCTGCCGCGCAGTGCCTGCAAACGTACCTCGGCTGCCGCCACTTCCGACTGCAGCCGGGCATAGCGCTCGACCGCGGCCTTGGGATCGGACTTCATGGCGCCAGCGCCCAGGCCACTGGCCTGCAACGCCCGCTGGGCCTGGGCCAGCCGGTCACGCGTCTGGCTCAACTGCTTCTCGAAGAAGATGCGTCGCCGCTGCGATTCGGTGAGCGCCAGGTCACCTGTCATACGGCGCAGCTCGATGACGTAGCGGTTGGCAATGTCGGCGGCGCGCTGGGGATCGCTGTCGTTGACCTGCACGGCGATCAGGCCGTCGCGCTTGTTGACTCCGATCATGGTGCTGCCCGCCAGGATGGCACGGGCGGCCGAGGCTTTGGTCTGGCCGTAGGCCTCGACCAGCTTCATCCCCTCGACGATGCGGTTGCCGATGGTGGCGCTCTCCATCAGCGCCACGTATTGCTCGGCCGGGCTGCGGACGCCGGCCCCGCCACCGGCCAGCCCGGCCAAGGAGCCAAGCGACGCCAAGGCTGACGCCGCCGAGCTCTGGGCCTGCTGCGGCGGCAGCATGGTGGTCAGTGCGGTGAACGTGGGCGGCAGGGTATAGCTGTAGCCCAGCGCCAGCGCGCCAGCGGCCAAAGGCCCGGCCAGCAAGAGCCTCCAGCGGCGCGCCAGCATGGCCAGCAGGTCGGCCGGGCTGAGCCCCGTGCCTTCTTGCGCCAGAGCGTGAGCGTCGAACGCGGTGCTGTCGGCTACGGCGGTGCGATCGGGGCCGACGGTCATTTGATGGCGCTCTTCAAACCGGCGATGCCCAGGCCGAACTGGTAGAGGATCTGGGTCCAATCCTTGGCATCCTGGACCCAACTGGTGCGGTTGATCTCGTCGGGCACGAAAACCGTATCACCTGGCTCGGTGGGCAGGTCACCGATACGGTTCCCGCGCGAGTACCAGTTGCTGTCCGCTAGGCTGCTTCTAACCGTGCCATTGGCGCGAACAACGAAGACGCTGCTCTCGTCGGCGCGGCGGGTGGCGCCGCCTGCCAATCGGAGGTATTCGCCCACGGTGCGCCCACTGCCAAACAAATAGCTGCCAGCGCTGAACACGCTGCCGAAGACCCCGACGGTGTTGGGCCTCGGCGGGATGTAAAGGCGATCTCCGTCTTCCAGCGTCATCTCTGGCAAGGCACGGGCACCGGGCTGCAGTTGCAGCACCAGGCGGCCCGTGGGCTGAACGGCGCGCAACTTTTCAAGCAATTTGGTGCCGGCCGCGGTGACCGAGGCCAACGCCGCGGCCTCATCAGCCGATCCGGCGCGTTGCGTCACGGGTGCGCGCACGAGATCAGTTTCGAAGTCGCGCAATGCACGCTCGTAGTTTTGCCGCTGCGTGGCACGCACGCTTTCGCGGTTGAATTCGGTGCCGAACAAATAGGCGCTGCGACTCAGGCCGCCGGCAGCGGCCAGGGCATCGGCCAGGGTGCTGTCAGGGGGCAGCACGTACTCGCCGGGCTTGAGCACTTCGCCTTCCACTCGCACACGCTTATTCTGCGGCACGGTCGATTGGGATAGGTCGACGGCGTTGAAAGCGCGCAGCACGTCCCCATTGGCAAGGGCCTGACCGGTGGAAGCCGGCATGGGCATCAGCGATACCCGGGTACCAGCCCGATCGGCCATGCGCTCCAGTGCCAGGCGGCTGGTGTCGGCCACAGCGGAGAAACCGCCAGCCATGCGCAGCACATCGCTGATGGTCTCGCCGGGCTTGAGCTCGAAGATGGCGGCGCGGTTGACACTGCCGATCAGCGCCACCATGGACCCGATCGGGCCGACGTGGATGACATCATCGGGCTGCAGCAGCCGGTCGCCCGTGCGATCGCCCGCGAGCAGTAGGTCGTAGAGGTCGAAGGTCGCCACCGTGTCGCGGCCGCGCCGCAGTTGCACGTTGCGAAAGCTGCCCGCAGCGGCCGGACCACCGGCGCGCAGCAGTGCCTGTGACAAGGTAGACAGGCTGTTGACCATGACCACGCCGGGCCTCGTGACGAAGCCGGTGACAAAGACCCGGATACCACGCAACTGGCCCAGCGTGACACTGAGTTGGAAGTTCTTGAAAACCTGGCCAACGCGGCGGGTGAGCAAATCGGGCAACTCGGCATAGCGCACCCCCGCCACCATGACGGTGCCCACCCGCGGAATGCTGATGCGTCCAGACCGGTCGATCAGCAGCCGCAGGTCGGCATCAACTGAACCCCAGAGCGTCAGCGCGAGTTCGTCGCCCGGCTGCAGCAGGTAGTCGCCCGGCACCAGGGGGCTGTTGCCGCCACTGTCGTCGGCGCCGACGATGCCGTTGATCAGGTCGATACCCAGCCGTTTGGCATCGCCGCTTCCGGGCAGCCGCTGGACGTGGCGTTCAAATTCACCCGGTCGGTAGCGCTGCGGGATGGTGTCCGTGCCTGTGCTGGGTCGTTGCGGGGCGTCGGCATCGGGTGCCATGTCGCTCTTGCCGCCCGATTCGCCGCGTGGGCTGCGCAGTTGGATAGGCACGCCGGCCGCGCTATTGCTGCCGTCCTGAATTGCGCCCGTCGCCGTGGCCAGGTTGGCCCCGCTGGTCTGCGCGTCGACGTTCGACGCGGCGAGCATCAAGGTGCACAAGGCCACGGACAGGTACCAAGCCCGCCGACGCAGCGTAAGGGTGTGATCAGGAATTCGATTCATGCGATTGGGCGCTTGCGGTTGGTCGCTGCATGCCCTGTCAGCCAAGGTGACGGCAAGCGGCGATAGCCAATTGGGCCGGGCAGTTATCCGGCAGGTCAGGAGGCGTGCCGCATTCTAGCGGGCGGCCTCGGAGGGGCCCCCGATAGAATACTGTCCCATGCTTGTCCTCCTGGTCGCCTTCATCCTGTCCCTGGGCATCACATTGCTGATCGTCCATGGCGCCAAGGCCAACAGCCATCGGTTCCACGATCATGACCTGTCGGGCCCACAGAAGTTCCACGCTGCCCCGGTGCCACGGGTCGGCGGCATCGGCATCTTTCTTGGCTCGCTGGCAGGTGCGGTGGTGCTGTGGCTGCGCGAGCCGGCGATCGGCGCTTCTGCACTGGTGCTGATGTTGTGTGCGTTGCCCGCCTTTGGCTCGGGCCTGACCGAGGACCTGACCAAGACCCAGAGCCCGCGGCGGCGGCTGTTCTTCACGGCGGTGTCGGCGTTGGTGGCGGTGCTCATGTTGGACGGGGTCATCGAGCGCACCGACATCCCGGGGCTGGACTGGGTGGTGTCTTTCAGCATCGGCGCGGCCGTGGTCACAGTGTTCGTCGTGGCGGGTGTGGCCAATTCGTTGAACATCATCGACGGCTTCAACGGCCTGGCCTCGATGTGCGCCGTGCTGATCCTAGTCAGTATCGGCTACGTCGCCTTTCAGGTGGGCGATGCGTTGATCGTCGCGCTGGCTGTTGCCGGCGCCGGCGCCGTGCTGGGCTTCTTTGTCTGGAACTTCCCCTCGGGTCTGATCTTCCTAGGGGATGGCGGCGCGTACTTTCTGGGTTTCTACGTGGCCGAGTTGGCCATCCTGCTGCTGCACCGCAACCCGGGCGTGTCGCCGATGTTTCCGCTGCTGGTGTGCATCTACCCGGTCTTCGAAACGGTGTTCTCGATCTACCGACGGGTGATGCTGCGCGATCAGCCTGCGGGCATGCCCGACGGTATCCACCTTCACTCTTTGATCTATCGGCGCATCATGCGCTGGGCGGTGGGCAAATCGGCCAAGCGCTCGCAGACGCGGCGCAATTCGATGACCTCGCCCTACCTGTGGATGCTTTGCATGACCGCGGTGGTGCCGGCGATGCTTTTTTGGGACAGCACGCCCCTGTTGGCGGGCTTCATTGTGTTGTTTGGCCTAGGCTACACGGCGCTCTACTGGCGCATCGTGCGCTTCAAATCGCCGCGCTGGATGATCAGCAAGCGTTGATTTGACACGGCCTCGACCGCGTCCACGTCTGGCCTGTTAGCGGCCCAGGCGCGCGGCGAACCAATCCGCAACCACCACCAGGCCGGCGCGGATGTCGTGGCTGGGTTGATAGCCCAGCAGCGTGCGCGCCTTGCCGATGTCGGCCAGTGAGTGCCGCACGTCGCCGGCGCGGAATGGCCGGTGCTCGGGGGCCTCCGTCTGAAGGCCGGGGCGGGCCGTCGCCAGCGCCGATGCCAGCATGTCGTACAAGTCGTTCAGGCTGGTCTGTTCGCCCACGGCGACGTTGTAGATCTGGTTCGCAGCCGCAGCGTCGGCCGCCGTGGCCGCCAGCAGGTTGGCCTGAACGGCGTTGGCTACGAAGCAGAAGTCGCGGCTGCTTTCGCCGTCGCCATTGATGATGGCCGTCTCGCTGGCCAGGATGGCCGCGGCCCACTTCGGGATCACCGCCGCATAGGCGCCGTTGGGGTCCTGGCGCGGGCCGAAGACGTTGAAGTAGCGCAGCCCGATGCTTTGCAGGCCGTAGGTACGGCCAAACACGTCGGCATACAGCTCGTTGACATACTTGGTCACCGCGTAGGGCGAAAGCGGCTTGCCGATGGTGTCCTCCAGCTTGGGCAGGCCAGGGTGGTCGCCGTAGGTCGAGCTGCTGGCGGCGTAGACGAAACGCTGCACGCCGGCGTCACGCGCGGCCACCAGCATGTTCAGGAAGCCGGTGACGTTGGCCTCGTTGGTGATGATCGGGTCGGCGATCGAGCGGGGTACCGAGCCCAGCGCAGCCTGGTGCAGCACCAACTCCACGCTTTCGCAGGCGCGTTGGCAGTCGGCCAGTTCGTGGATGTCGCCTTCGATGAGGTGAAAGCGCGCCCAGGCGGTCTCGCCGACCAGCCTGCGCGCATCGTCCAGGTTGTGGCGGTGGCCGGTGGCGAAGTTGTCCAGGCCGGTGACCTGCTGGCCCAGGCCCAGAAGCGTCTCCAGCAGGTGGCTGCCGATGAAACCGGCTACGCCGGTGACCAGCCAGCGACGCGGCTGCATCCGCAATTGTGCTTGGAGCTGTGTGTAGGCGGTGGGTTCGGTCATGTTCCAGGTGCGCAAAGGGGGCGAGGTGGCGGGTGGCGAGGTGGCGGCCGCGATCAGAAGCTATCGGCGTCGACCATCAAGGAGGCTGCGGCGTCCTTCGGGGCCAGGCTCGGCAGCAAGTGCGCCGGCCAGGTGATGCCGAGAGCCGGATCGTCCCAGCGAATGGCGCGCTCGCAGTCGCGGGCGTAGAAGTCGGTGGTCTTGTACAGGAAGCGCGTGTTGTCTTCCAAGGCGATGAATCCGTGGGCGAAGCCTTCGGGTATCCACAGCTGGCGGCGGTTTTCACCCGTCAGCTCAACGCCCACCCACTGCCCGAAGGTGGGTGATGCGCGCCGGATGTCGACGGCAACGTCCAGCGCAGCACCTTGCACCACCCGCACCAGCTTGCCTTGGGGGTGCGGTGGCAATTGGTAGTGCAAGCCGCGCAGCACGCCGCGCGCCGACATCGATTCGTTGTCTTGCACGAAAGGTCGGGGTGCCGGCAGGCCCAGCGCGGCCAGGCCGTCCAGGAATCGCTTCTGGCTGAAGCTTTCCATGAACCAGCCGCGCTCATCGCTGATGACGGTGGGCTCGATGATCACCACATCGGGCAGTCGGGTAGGGGTCAATTGCATGGGGGCTTGGAATGTTCAGCGGATGGACAGCGTTTCGGCCAGCATGCGGTCGACACCGGTCTGCCAGGGTGGCAGCGTCAGGCCAAAGGTCTGGCTCAGCTTGCGCGTGTCGAGTCGCGAATTCAGCGGCCTGACGGCCGGCGTGGGGTAGTCACGGGTCAAGGTGGGCCCCACCGCTTCAGGGCCGGCTTTCAACGCCACACCCTGCTGCTGCGCCCAGGCCAGCACATGCCGGGCATAACCGCACCAGCTGACTTCGCCCGCAGCCACGGCGTGGTAGGTGCCGCTGACTGTGGCGTCAACGGCTGCCCTGCGGATGGCATGCGCGGCGATGTCGGCCAGCAGCTCGGCACCGGTGGGCGCGCCGATCTGGTCGTCGATCACCGTGAGGTGATCGCGTTCGGCGGCCAGGCGCAGCATGGTGCGGGCGAAGTTGCCGCCCCGCGCGGCGTGAACCCAGCTGGTTCGCAGGATGAGGTGCCGGCCGCCGGCAACGCGGATACGTTCTTCACCTTCGAGCTTGGTGCGGCCGTAGGTGTTCAGCGGGCCGGTGCTGGCAATTTCATCGCGCGGTGTGTGGCCACTGCCGTCGAACACGTAGTCGGTGCTGAAGTGCACCAGCCAACCGCCCCATTCGGCCACCACCTCGGCCAGGCGGCCCGGCGCTTCGGCATTGGTGGTCTGCGCCAGCGCGGGCTCGCTCTCGGCCTTGTCGACGGCGGTGTGCGCGGCAGCGTTGACGACGACGTCGGGCCGCAGGGTGCGCACGGTATTGGCCAGCGCATCGGGTTCAGACAGGTCCCCACAAAGGGTGCCATCAGCCGACTGGCGGCCCAGGCACTGCAGGTTGCCCAATGGCGCCAAGGCCCGGCGCAGCTCCCAGCCCACCTGCCCATCGGGGCCCAACAACAGGATCTTCATGACGCGGGTTTGCCCGGATTTTGTGGGTCAGGGATAATACCCGGCTGATGAATACCTCTACCGCCACCGCCGATCCGGCGTTCGATCCCGCTGCCCAGGCCCTGGCCGACAGCACCCCGCAGCGCTTTGACACCCTGCCGCTGGACGCCAAATTGCTGCGCGCCGTGGCCGATTCTGGCTATACCGCGATGACGCCGATCCAGGCCAAGGCCATCCCCCTGGTATTGGCCGGGCGTGACGTGATGGGTGCGGCGCAGACTGGCACCGGCAAGACGGCGGCGTTCTCGATTCCCCTGCTTCAGAAAATGATGAAGCACGAGACGGCCTCGATGTCGCCCGCCCGCCACCCGGTGCGGGCCCTGGTGCTCACCCCCACCCGTGAGCTGGCCGACCAGGTGGCCAACAACGTCAAGACCTACGCCAAGCACACCCAGCTGCGCAGCACGGTGGTGTTCGGCGGCATCGACATGAAGCCGCAGACGGCCGAGCTGAAGAAGGGCGTCGAGATCCTGATCGCCACGCCCGGCCGCCTGCTCGATCACATCGAAGCCAAGAACTGCGTGCTCAACCAGGTCGAATACGTGGTGCTCGACGAAGCCGACCGCATGCTCGACATCGGCTTCCTGCCCGATCTGCAACGCATCCTCAGCTACCTGCCCAAGGGCAATCGGCAGACGCTGCTGTTCTCGGCCACCTTTTCGCCCGAGATCAGGCGCCTGGCGCAAAGTTACCTGCAAGACCCCATCACGGTGGAAGTGGCGCGGCCCAACGCCACGGCATCCACGGTCGAGCAGCGCTTCTACACCGTGGCCGAGGACGACAAGCGGGCGGTGGTGCGGCAACTGGTGCGCGACCGCAAGCTCACGCAGGCCATCGTTTTTGTGAACTCCAAGCTGGGCGCCGCGCGCCTGGCGCGCTCGTTCGAGCGTGATGGGCTGCGCACTGCTGCGCTGCACGGCGACAAATCGCAAGATGAGCGCCTGAAGTCGCTGGCGGCCTTCAAGGCCGGCGAGGTCGATCTGCTGGTGGCCACCGATGTAGCGGCCCGTGGCCTGGACATCGCCGACCTGCCGGCGGTCTTCAACTTCGACGTGCCCTTCAACGCCGAAGACTATGTGCACCGCATCGGCCGTACCGGCCGAGCCGGAGCCTCGGGCCTGGCGGTCACGCTGGTCGACCGCGAAGACATGCGCCTGGTGGTCGAGATAGAAAAGTTGCTCAAGCGCAAGCTCGAACTCGAGCCTTTTGAAATAGCCGACGACCGACCGCGCCGCGCGCCTTACCGCGCCCGCGAGTCCGAAGGCGAGGCGCCAATGCGCGTTGAACCCGTTGAGCGCGGCGAGTGCCCTGAGCGCACCGAGCGAGACAGCGAACGCGCCCCGCGAGAGGCCGAGCGCTTCGGCCGCGATGCCGAGCGGCCGCGCCGCAGCTACACGCCGCCGGCGCCGCCGTCCGACCCCTTCTTCG
This sequence comes from Burkholderiaceae bacterium, assembly GCA_031411195.1. Lineage (GTDB taxonomy): Bacteria > Pseudomonadota > Gammaproteobacteria > Burkholderiales > Burkholderiaceae_C > Pseudaquabacterium. The sequence goes on from JANOAQ010000214.1 coordinate 11,897, forward strand.
AGAAGCCCTACGAGCCCACCGCCGTCAGCGCTGAGAAGCCGGCCTGGGAGCAAAAGGCGGGCGCCCTGCCTGCCGTGCCGGTCCGTGGCCTATCGCCCAATATCCGCAGCAAACGCAAGGTGGGTTTTCTGCTGGGTGGCGGCAGCGCCTGACCGGCGTCTGGCGGGGCGGCGTCTTCAGCGTGCCAGCCAGCAGAACACCGTTGGCAAGCGATCGCCCAAGGCGGGGCCGGCCATGGCGCGCCAGGCCTGAACAGACCGCATCTCGCAGCGCGCCTGGGGCAGGGTGAGGCCACAGGCAACCGCCAATCGCGTGCCCGGTTGCAGGTGCTGCACCAAGGCGCCCAGCAGGGCATCGTTGCGGTAGGGGGTTTCGATGGCGATCTGGGTCTGATCCAGCTTGCGTGAGGTGGCTTCCAGTTCGCGGATGCGCGCTGCGCGTGACGCGGCCTCCACCGGTAGATAGCCCACGAAGGCAAAGCTCTGGCCATTCAAGCCGCTGGCAGCCAGTGCCAGCAGCAGCGAACTAGGCCCTGCCATCACCTGCACACGAATGCACAACTCGTGGGCGGCCTGCACCAGGGCGGCACCCGGGTCGGCCACGGCGGGCAGGCCGGCCTCGGACAGCAGGCCCACATCGTGCCCGGCCAGGGCGGCGGCGAGCATTGGTTTCAGATCGACTGGCTGCCCGCCCTTGCCGATGTGGCCGCCCTTGGATGGGCGCGGCAACTCGCTGATCTGGATCTGCTGCAGCGGCAGCGCCAGCGGCACCAGCTGGCCCACCCGCTTGAGCAGTGCGCGTGTGGTCTTGGCGTTTTCGGCCACCCAGAAGCCCAGCGTGGCGGCGCGGTCGATCACGGCCTGCGGCAGTACCTCGCGCAAGTCGACTTCGCAGTCGGTACCCAGGTCCAGGGTGTTGGGCACCAGCACCAGGGAGCCCGTCGGCTTGTCGGCAACGCTCATGGAGTGCTGCGCAAAGGGTCGATGCCGGCCAGGCGCAACAAGGCGCAAGTGCGGATCAGCGGCAGGCCCTCCAGGGCGGTGGGGTCGTCTGAATCGATAGCCGCCAGCAGGGCGATGCCCAGGGTCTCCACCTTCGCACTGCCGGCGCAGTCGTATGGTTGCTCCAGGCGCAGGTAGTGCTCGATCTCGTCGTCGCCCAGGTCGCGAAAGTGCACCATCACCCGGGCCGTCAGGCCTTGGGCAAAGCCGGTGGCCGGCCGCACCACCGCCAGCGCGCTGTGAAACACCACGCTGCGCCCGCGCATGGCTCGCAGCTGGTCAACGGCGCGCGCATGGTTGCCCGGCTTGCCGATGGGCTGACCATCCAGGTCGGCCACCTGGTCGGCGCCGATCACCACGGCCTGGGGGTGGCGGCTGGCCACCTCCAGGGCCTTGGCCAGCGCCAGGCGGCCGGCCAGGGCAGCGGGGGATTCACCGGGCAGGGGTGTCTCGTCCACTTGCGGTGCATCCACGTCGAAAGGCAGGCGCAGCCGCGCCAGCAGGGCCCGCCGGTAGGGCGAGGTGGATCCCAGCACCAAGGCTGGCGAGCTTGACTCGGGAGGGGCAGGCATGGGTGGGATTGTCCCATCGGTGCGCCTTACACTGACCCGATGAAACGACAGCATGACCCCTTGCACCTGGATGTGGCCGCCTTCGCAGGCGAGGGCGCATCGCTGCTTGGTCATTGGCCCGGTCCATCGCTTGATCGCCTGGCCGAACTGCAGGCGGCCCCGCAGGATGCGCCCCTGTCAGACGTGGCGTGGCAAGTGCAAGGCGAGCGCCGTCCCGTCACTGGTGGTGAGCCCGAGCTCTGGTTGGCCCTGAAGGCCGACACGGTTGCCTGGCTGACCTGCCAGCGCTGCCTGCAGCCGTTCAAGGTGCCGCTGGCCATCGACCGCCGCATTCGTTTCGTGCGGGGTGAAACCCAGGCTGAAGCCTTGGACGCCGAGTCGGATGACGACGTGCTGGCCTTGGCTCGCTCCACCGATGTGCGTGCCTTGCTGGAAGACGAATTGCTGTTGGCCCTGCCCCTGGTGCCCCGGCATGAGGTCTGCCCCCGGCCCTTGCCGATGGCCGTGCAGGCCGACGCGCCCGAGGACGAGCCTGCCCGCCCCAATCCCTTTGCGGCATTGCAGGCGCTCAAGTCGGGCCACCGCAAGGGCTGACAGCTTGTATCAGCGGGTGCTATACTCGGGGGCTTTCCCTTGTGGCGGTTGTACTTTCAGACGCCGCCGCAGCAACAGACTTGATTGCCAAAGCCTTGCATCGCCCTTGCAAGATTGGCAGCAGCCCGATCAGGAGATTTTCATGGCCGTCCAACAGAACAAGAAGTCGCCTTCCAAGCGCGGCATGCACCGCTCGCACAACGCCCTGGTGACCCCGGGCACTGCCATCGAGCCCACCACCGGTGAAGTGCACCTGCGCCACCACATCAGCCCCACCGGCTTCTACCGCGGACGCAAGGTGCTCAAGAGCAAGGCTGACGCCTGATTTTTGCTGTCCGGCGCACCTGCGATCACGCAAGGTCGCGGCTGTTGCAGGCCGATTCTGGCCCTGGACAACCAGCCTCTCTGTGATTGCAGTATTTCGAACCCGGCCCCGCTCGTCGCGGCGCCGGGTTTTGTCGTTCCTGAAGCCGGGTTGCGTCAGGCCTGCACGGCAGGGCCAGCCCGCTTGTGCGGCCGCCATACTTCGCCTACCGTCGCTGGGTGATGTCGGCCGATTCGGCGCGCGTAACCCACTTTCTGCAGTCTGATTTGTCCCCATCCCTGCCATTGCCGCCCTTGGCCCGTGTGCGCATCGCCGTAGATTGCATGGGTGGTGACCATGGTCCGTCGGTCACCCTGCCGGCGTGCCGCAGCTTTCTTGAAGCGCACCCGCAGGCCGATCTCGTGCTGGTGGGTACCTCCCTGGCGCTGGCGCCGGCCCAAGGTTGGCTGCGCTGTACGCTGGTCGTTGCCTCCGAGGTCGTGGCCATGGACGATGCCGTAGAAGTGGCGCTGCGCAAGAAGCGCGATTCTTCGATGCGGGTGGCCATCACCCAGCTCAAGCGCGATGGGTCCGGCCAGGCTGCGGCCGACGTCTGTGTCTCAGCCGGCAATACCGGCGCACTCATGGCCCTGGCGCGTTATGTGCTCAAAACCTTCGACGGCATTGATCGTCCCGCCATCGCCGCCCTGCTGCCCAACATGAAGGGCGGTTTCACCAAGGTGCTCGACCTGGGTGCCAATGTGGATTGCTCGGCCGAGCACCTGCTGCAGTTTGCGGTGATGGGCAGCGCCCTGGTCAGCGCGCTCGATGGCACTGACGAGCCCAGTGTCGGCCTGCTCAACATCGGCGAAGAAGCGATCAAGGGCAGCGAGGTGATCAAGCGTGCAGGCGAACTGCTGCGTGAGGCAGGCGCCGCCGGCCAGATCAACTTCTACGGCAATGTGGAAGGCAATGACATCTTCAAGGGCACGACCGATCTGGTGGTGTGCGATGGTTTTGTCGGCAATGTGCTGCTCAAGACCAGCGAAGGCCTGGCCGGCATGATGAGCCAGTTCATCAAGCAGGAGTTCACCCGCTCGCCGCTGTCCAAGCTGGCCGCGCTGGTGGCCATGCCGGTGCTCAACCGTTTCAAGGATCGGGTCGACCACCGGCGCTACAGCGGCGGTGCGCTGCTGGGCCTGCGCGGATTGGTGTTCAAGGCCCATGGCTCGTCGGACGCCTTCGCCTTCGAGCGGGCCTTGGCCCGGGCTTATGATGCGGCCCGCAATCGGCTGCTGGACCGGGTGCACGACCGCATCCGCAACACGCTGGCCGTGGTGCCTGCCGGCGCGTCGATCATCGACCCGCCCGTCCCTACCGCGTCGTCCGCCAAAGCCGCATGAATCCCAGCCTCACTGCACTGCCCGCCTCACTGCCCCAGCACACCCGCATCACCGGCACCGGCAGCCTGCTGCCCGCGCGTCGCGTGACCAACGCCGACCTGGCGGCTGAGCTGGGCGCTCGGGGCATCGAAACCTCGGACGACTGGATCGTCGAACGCACCGGCATCCGCGCCCGCCACTTCGTCGATGCCCACACCAACGCCAGCGACCTGGCCGTGGGCGCCGCCCGCAGCGCGATCGAAGCCGCCGGCCTGCAACCCGCCGACATCGA